>CAYUJK010000050.1:0-14176 GCA_964444895.1 uncultured Roseivirgaceae bacterium | reverse complement strand
TCCGATATCCTCCTTTTCGCAATAAAATGAAGTTGCTAAGGTGGATTTTTAAGCTTTAACACCTGAAGAGTTGATTGACAGAGAACAAATTAATTTCGAAACGTATAGTTTCCAGAACGAAACTCTCTGACTTATTCAGGTTATTCCCTAACCATCCTGGGGCTTCAAGCTTCTTATCGCTACCGGTGGCTCATTGGCACAAGCCTATCAATAAGTTTTCCAAACACGGTTTTGCAAATAGTATTATGTTTCATCACAGCTTTAAAAACTATTTGTGATGAAAAAAAATTATAAACTACTGACAGCAGCAGTACTGATACTCATTGGTATCGTATCGTGCAAAAATGACCCTGAGCCTTCACTACCGGAAGAAGTAAAGGAAACTGTATTGAGTAAAGTATTTGTGGATGGAAAACTCGAACAGGAATTTCTCTACAATGCCGACGGGCATCTCGCCCAAATTGACGTTTACAACCTTACAACCGGGGAAGTTTCCTTTTCTACCCAGTTTGAATATGACAACAGCGGCCTTCTTCAAAATGAAATTTCCCTGAATGCAGAGGGCAAGCCTACCAGTCATAAGCTATACACTAAAAATGCCGATGGCGAGTTTGTAAGTAGCCAATTCAAGGTGCTTACCGGTACCGACTCCGGCAAGGTAACGATCATAAATAAATTTCAATACAATGAAGCCGGTCTTCTCAGCAAAGAATCGTGGCACGATCCGGAAACAGAGGTAGAAGAATCGTACAGAAGCTATTCATACTACGCCAACGGAAACCTTGAACGCTCGGAGTACTATTGGGGCGCCAATCCGGAAACCAAAAAAACCTACGAGGTTCGATACTCACCCGCCGGCCAGGCACTGCCGGAAAGCATCAGCAAACGGAGAGGTTATCCTGTACATTTTACCTTGTACATGCTGGTAGCCGAAAAGATTGAGAGCGAAAACTTTGACACTCCAATCAGCAACCCTTACGAATCCCATCAGGTGATTAGTGATCGTATTTTCAATGAAGAAGGACTGGTGACCAAACAGACAGTTACCTATAAGTACATTCTACCGGAGAAGCCCGACGAGGTCATTGAAATGATGTATGAATACATAGAAATCTGACGAATGAGCTGTCTCCCCAAAAAGCCAAAAAAAATGAAACCCCCATTTCAACAACTATTCCTATTAATCCTGCTAGTGGCTTCCGCTTTAATTTTGCACTCGTGCTCAGAACTTGTTACCTCTTCTGAGGATGAAGACTGCGAGAGCGTATGTACGGCCAGCAGCATGATCATTGACTGCGACAACCGGGTAGTGAAGCCCGCTTCAACCGACGCCACAGAAGAAGAGCCCTACCGGTTTATCGGTCGCTTTGACGGCGGCTCCAAGTGCAGCGGCACCCTCATTGATGGCAAATTTATCCTTACTGCGGCGCATTGCATGACCGGCCAGGGCAGCCAACAGCTTGGCTTCACACTGGCGCAGGAATTTGAGGGACCTGATGGTCGTCCCTTTGGCACTTTCGGAGTGCGCCGGGTATTTGTTCCCGCACAGTTCAACAGCAATGCCACTGAGGAACTGGCGGCCTACGATTTCGCTATTGCAGAACTATGGGAGCCCATAGACAGAGTGCCCACCGCCAACTGGGGCCACGTAGAATGGGACATCCTGAGAACCAAGCCGGTATTCACCGCTGGCTACCCGGCTGTGCAACCCGATGGTGGTATTCTGGGAAGACCGTGGATCACCGGTGATGGTGGAGGAAAATACTACAATGAACAGCCCTTTGCCTGGCTGGATGAAGGCGAAGCTGGGTTACTCTACTCAGACCTCGACGGTACCGGAGGCCAGAGCGGTTCCGCAGTGTACGCCCTCCTAACCGCTTCACAACACGACGGCGATGGCATTGTTCGCATGGTTCATGGAGTACTTATAGGGAGCCCGGTAGCAGCCTGCGAGCAAGACCGCATGTGGGTGGTGAGGCTCACGCCAGGAGTAGTAGAGCATATTCAAAATGTGATGGATCCAAGCACCATCGATTTTTTCTGGGAAATCATCGATATTCCTTCAAGTCCTACCTCCCAACCGGGAGAGTCGTGGCCTTGATTATGCACAAAGATCTGTTTTAGCCAAATAAAGAAAACCAATGAACAAAATTAAAAACATCATCTTCGCGATTGGCATCACTATTCTATTACTCACGGGATGTAAAGATGACGATGTAATGCCTGCAGAAACCGAGCTTGAAAAGCTGGACAGCGTATTGCTTACTAAAATTTTCCGAAACGGCGTTTCCTTTCTCGAATTGTACTATGGCATCGATCGAAAGCTATACCGGATAGACTACTACTTTGGCGGAAGCCTTTCATCGTACAACCTCTATGAATACAACGAGAAAGGAATAAAAGAACTCCGCAGGTACGATGCCCTGGATCATGCCCTGGAATACCGAACCGTGTTCACGCTCGATAACTTTGGCCGCGTCATAAAAGGTGAAAATTACAGCTCACCAAATTTTGACGATGTGGCAAGCATCAGCGAGTTCAGCTATAACACCCTGGGGCAACTGGCCGTGAAGCAGTTCAGGCTTTCTGGACAGCCGGTTTACACTCGCGAGGAATACACTTATGACAGCCTGAATAACCTGATTTCAAGAATTAATACAGTAAAACCCAATCAACCTGAGGAATACCTGAATTACCAACTTGACTATACCCCAGGTACAACTACTGTTCCGGAATATTGGCAAGAGTATGTGTTCATTCTGGGAATATCAAGCCTGGATGAGGGGGTCCGGGAAATGTTTAACGAGGGCAATTATTTCCAGGGATGGGACAGCGACCAGGAGCTTACCAGCGAGTTGAGCTATGAAGCTTCCGGGCGTCAGTACGACGATGATGGCAATCTGGTGCGCCAGATAATTACCCGCAAAAATATCCTCAATCCCGGAACAGACCAGGTGAGTGAAATGACTTATGAATACTATCCATGATAAAAACGTCATACAGAAGAAAACTTCAAATTTAAAAACGATGAAAACTCTCCACTATTCCATTTATATAGCAGCCGCACTATTCTATCTTTTTAGCTCATGCAGCAAGGATGACGAGGAGCAGCATGACCAACAAGACCCTATCAACGAGGCCGTAACCCCCGTGGAGGCGATGAGTCGCTTTCTTACTCTTAGCACTCAGGACAGAGAGCCTACCACCATGAAAATTGACGGCTTCCTCAAAGTTCCGGACATTCCGGGCGAATCCAGGAAAAGTGGGCATGAAGATGAAATAGAGATTCTCAGTGTCAGTTTTGGCATGGAACTCCACGTACTGAGCCAACTCGGAGGATCGGGTTCCGGGCGTGTAGAGATGCGGGACTTGCTATTAAAAATGAGCCTGGGAGAGGCCGCACGACAGGCTATGGAGAAGGCCGCTTCTTCCAAAAAGAAGTTCCCGGAAGTCCGACTTACCCTTGCAAAAAATGGCAGCGCTAAAAGCAAATACCTGTCCATAACGATGAAAGATGCTATCGTTAGCTCGTATTCAACTAACAGCGTTCCAGGATCTGCATCGGCTGAGGAATCAGTTTCATTTACTTTTCAGGAAATTATATGGACCGCATACTAATCTGCCAATCTTTACTGAGGGTCATGTCAATTTCCAGGCTGTTATTATAAATGTTCCGTATTTTAGTAGATATAAACAATGGCATAATCCTATTAAAAAGTCCATTAAATACCCCCTCTTCCTGCTGCTGTGCTTTTATCAATCTACAGCTCAGGATCTTGCATTCCATCATCTAGATAAAAGTGATGGACTGAGCAGTAACACAGTAATGGCCGTGTTGATGGATAAAAACGGTCTTTTGTGGATAGGAACGACCAACGGTCTTAACAGCTACGATGGCTACAGGGTTAAGAACTATTTCAGCAGAGACCATCCTGGCCTGCTAAATGACAAAATCATCCGAATGGTGTGCGATGATGATAACAGAATATGGATACAATGCGAAGGTGGAGGACTCACACTATTAGATGAAGAGCGGCAATTTCGGCCCGTAGTGCTCCCTGAACAAATCAAGGATGAAGGAGTAGCGTACTTGTTGCCTTTTACGAAAAACCCTTCCTTTATAAGCAAAGGTGTGTTGTACAGTCTGGTGAACGAATTGAACCTGCAGTTTGAGCCGGTGAAAATGACTCCTGAGCCCCTACTGGGAAATACATTTGAACGAATCAACAAATGGGATGAAGACAGGCTGGTATTTAGTGGAAACAATTTGCTCTTTTTGCTCAACATGAACGAGCGAAAAATAACAGCCATCGCTGAAGTTCCAGAAATAGTAGCCGCCGCGAAGCTTACCGATGACCTGGCGATTGTCACTTCTGCCGGCGCTGCAAAGTTGAGTAAAGTGAGCTTCGCTGAGGGAAAGGTGATCCAGGAGTACAGCCAAATCAAAGATCAACACGGCGAATTGCTGCATCGGTTTCCCGGCAGCGTCATGCCAGTGGAAGACCATCAGTTTCTAATCTCTTCACCCTCCGCCGGCCTGTATTTATTTGACTCCCAAAGAGAAACACTGCGACGCTACCAACACAATGTACTTGACTTTCGAAGTATTTCCACCAACCACACCTCCTACATCTTTTCAGCACAAAATGGGTTTTATTTCATAGCCACCCTAGGACTGGGCCTCAACTATTTCAAGCAAAATTCACAGCAGGCAAAAATCCAAACCACATTCGTTGATAGCCTTACGGGCCTAATTTACAACGGACACATCGCCTCCATTGCCGAAGATTCGAAGGAAAATACTTGGTTAGGTGGATCAAAAACACTTATTAAATGGACCCGCAGTACTGGCGTCACACACCTGCATACCCTGGGATCAAGCCCGGAGCAAGACCAGTGGGGAGGAATAAAGACGATATTCATTGACAAAGCAGACAGAAAATGGGTAGGCTTTTCCAATGGGCTGGTAATCTTTGACAAAAACCTGAACCCCCTGACTTACCTCACCCGGGAGTCAGGCCTACCCGACAATGTGGTTAACCAAATTGTGGAATCGCCCGGTGGATCGCTATGGGTATGCACAAAAAAGGGAATCGGGATCATTGACCCGGCTACCCTACGGGTAAATACCCCATCCGTAAGTTCTGCTTTAAGAGAGGTGCAGAACAAAAACTGCAATACCGTATGGTTTCGTTCAGAAAATGAAGTTTGGATCGGAACATGGGAGGGTGCTTTTGTCATTGATCTGACCTCGGGCGAAGTGAAATCCTATACTACACAAAATGGATTACTTTTCAACGAAGTGATTGGATTTGAGGAAGACGACCAGAGAAATATTTACTTAGCCACCCGCTATGGATTTCACATATTGACTCCGGACAAGCCCATTGTTTCGTTCGAGTATGTGAACAACACCTGGCCGGTAGATTGCCACTCGCTCATCAAAGACCGTCGTGGAACCATCTGGTTTGCCAACCACGACTTCCTCGCTGCCTATTCACCAGCGTCAAATCGCTTCCAGGTTTTTGATGAAAAAACCGGCATTAACCCCACTGATTTTCGCTTTTATGCCGCGCACACTACTAAAAAGGGGGAACTTATTTTCGGCTCCAACAGAGGCGTCACCTACTTCCGGCCAGAGAATGTCCGTGTACCCGAATTACCACTCTCCGCTTTGATCCATGAAATGGAAACTACTGAAGGCAGTCATTTTCCCGTGCCAGGAACAACCACCAAACTTCCTTTTCATGCCAATACTGTGAGCTTTTCATTTTCAGCGATCAATTTACTCAGAGGTAAAAACCTATTCTATCAATACCGGCTGAAGGGGTCGGACAGAAATTGGACCAAGACCACTTCCGGGCAACGCATCACCTACAACAACCTGTCACCGGGCCACTATGTGTTTGCTGTCAAAGTCAGCGGCGATGGGATAAACTGGGTACATGCCTCAAATCCGGTAAGCCTGGCGATTCTGATGCCTTGGTGGCAGCAGAGGTGGTTCATTGCCCTTTCAGCTCTTATCATTGGCGCAATCTCTTTGGTTGTATTTACCCGACGCAATTACCGGGCACGCCAGAATAGGGAAAATTTAGAAACGCAAAAGGCCATCAATTACCTCGCCACCTCTATCTATGAAAAAAGTACTGTAGAAGATATCCTGTGGGACGTAGCCAAAAACTGCATAGGCCGCCTTCAGTTCGAAGATTGCGTCATTTATCTGGTCGATGAGAAGCGAAACCTGTTAGTTCAAAAAGCAGCCTGGGGCCCTAAAACGACGGAAGAAAACAAGATCATCAACCCCATCGAAATTCCCATAGGCAAAGGCATTGTCGGCAGCGTGGCCAAAACGGGCATAGCTGAGATCATTTCAGATACCTCCAAAGACGAGCGGTATATCATAGACGATGCGGTTCGCTTATCAGAAATTACCGTGCCGATCATCTATGATGGAAAAGTGCTCGGTATTATCGATAGTGAGCATACAAAAAAGGGCTTTTTCACCGATAAACATCTCTCCATTCTTACCACCATATCCTCTCTTTGCGCTAACAAAATGGTACGGGCAAAAGCTGAGCAAGAGAAGCAGGAAGCCCAGTTAGCCACACTGAGACACGAACGGGAAGCCGTAGAGGCCCAGCTAAAAAGCCTGCGGCTGCAGATGAACCCTCATTTTCTGTTTAATTCGCTTAACTCCATCCAGCAGATGATCCTCGCTGGTGAAGACCGTGCAGCTACCCGCTATTTGTCTAAATTTTCCCGCCTGCTCCGGCTCGTTTTGCTCCACAGCGATAAGGAAAGAATTACCTTAAAAGAAGAACTGGAAACCCTGAACCTATATGTAGAGCTGGAATCGCTCCGCTTTAAAGACTCTTTCCGGTACGACATTAAGTGCGATGAACGGATAGATCCCGAAGAAATAAAAATACCCGTGATGCTCATTCAGCCTTTTGTAGAAAATGCAATCTGGCATGGGCTGCTACCAAAGCCCGGAGACCGCCGTTTAAGTGTTTTATTTTCTGAAGATACTGCCGAAAACATGATCTGTACTATAGAAGACAATGGCGTGGGGAGAGAAGCGGCTTCAAAAATTACCAATGAAAACCACACCCAAAAAGGAATATCAGTAGCCGAGGAAAGGTTAAAAACCTATAACACTCACAACGGACAAAACAGCAAAATTTGGGTGGAGGACTTAAAAGATTCTGAAGGAAACGCCACAGGCACCCGGGTGGTGCTGGTGCTGGGTGGAGAATGGTAGTAACAACTCATGAGAAAAACTCTCATGAAAAACCATTTAATAAAAAGGGAGCAAACCATAAACTATATGCAATGATCAAAGCTTTACTAATTGACGACGAAGAGCGGGCCATAGATTCCCTGCAATTGATGATTGAAAAGTTCATTCCCGAAATTGGTGAGATTAAAAGCTGTACAGATGCCAGAAAGTGCAGCAAGATCATCCATGAGATGAAGCCTGACCTCGTATTTCTGGATATCCGGATGCCCCACCTCTCAGGCTTTGACTTGCTTAATACCATCCCCAACAAACACTTCAAAGTGGTATTTACCACTGCCTATGATGAATACGCTATAAAGGCAATACGCTTTAGCGCCTTTGACTATTTACTAAAGCCGATCGATGTGGAGGAGCTGATCAGCACCGTAAAGCGGTTTGTCCAGTTCAATGACGACTGGCCACATCATCAGGAACTTTTTAGTAATATTAGCCACAATATGCAGGCCCAGGGGCTCCAGCAGCTCCGTTTGGCGCTACCTTCCCGCGAAGGCATTCACTTCCTTATGCCCCGGGATATAGTTCGCTGCGAGGCGGCTGGCAACTATACGGTATTTCACCTGGAAGGAGGCAAACAACATGTGGCTTCCAAAACCCTTGGAGAATATGAAGAACTCCTTGGCAACCATCATTTCATTCGCACCCATAAGTCACACCTGGTAAACCGCGATTTTATTTCCTTTATAGATCACAATGGATTCGTGGTTTTAAAAGACGACACCAAAGTAGAGGTGTCACGTCGAAGAAAAGGAGAGGTACTAGAAGCGCTAAAGAATTGAGTCAAGAATCACTTTTCCTGGTACCGGGCCGTGGAGTATGCCACACCGAAATTTTCGGATAGCTCTACTTTGGGAAACAGGGCATTAACTGCAATCCTGATAATGGCCATGTGGTGGATGGCATGTTCAATATTATAGGCGAGTTCGCGGTTTACGCTGGTGTTGACCGTCACGGTCTCGTCGCTCCTGATGTAAGATGCCTCAAGCTGCATGGGTTTGTCTCCATTCAGCTTTTCGATCATGAACGACAGCTCTCTGATTTTAGCCTCTGCTAATGCCAAATCGCTTTCTATGTTCCGATCGTGCTCCCGCTTGTCGTAGTTGATGCGCTCGCCGTTCATAGCAGCCTGCACCAGTAAGTCAAAAAACTCCAGGATATGCCGTATGTGCTTCCCTATCGAGTTTTCAGATAGCAGAGAAAGGGACGCACAATACTCATCTGGCGATAGTTGGCTTAACAGGCTTCGCAGTTGTTGGAAAATAGACTGAGAGGTAGAGATCAAATGCATAGTAGAGGCGGCATTAATGGTTAGGAAATACAGCGTAGTCAACCTTAAATATATAAATTCTTTTCTCCAGATATTAAAATGAGATTAAAAGTTTTCATTATTGCAAAGGAAATGGCCACGAAGAAATGTTCAGAGTAAAACGTAAAATCTGTAGCGGCTCGTGCTTTCAATAGAAAGGCCTCTCTGCCGATAACCCGCAAACACTTTTTAAGACGAAAAATGACAAAGTGAGCAGGACGTATAAAATCAAACACCGGATAGAAAGAATATGGAAATATGAATACTGGCCCTATTTCATATTTTATTTCCCGATGTTGTTTTACGGCTTTTTCCTGGCTTTACGCTCCCGGTCGCTTACGTACTTTACCTCAGCAAACCCGTCCATGAAATACGGAGGCATAATGGGTGAATCGAAGAAAAAAATCCTGGCAAGCATTCCTGCAAAATACACGCCCATCACCCTATTAATCTCCGAAAACGCAGGTATCGCTACCGTAAAAAATCAGATGCAGCAAGCAGGCCTTGGCTACCCGGTGATTGCCAAACCCGACGTGGGAGAACGCGGCTCACTGGTAGAGAAGATTGATCACGAACAGGCATTGACAAGCTACCTGCTCAGCGTACGGGAACCGGTGTTGATACAAGAGTTCATCGACTACCCCATAGAACTCGGAGTGCTGTATCACAAGAAACCGGGCGCTTCAGGGGGGCAGATCAGCAGCGTAGTCCGCAAAGGATTTCTACAGGTAGTGGGTGACGGGAACAGTACACTGAAAGCACTGCTTGAAAGGGAAGTAAGAGCTGCGGGACGGATGAGCTATTTAGAAAAGAAATTAGGTAAAGCCATGAAAGAAGTGCCCCGAAAGGGCGAATCCCGGCTGGTAGAGCCCATTGGCAACCACTGCCGTGGAACGGCCTTCTACAACGGGCATGAGTTGATAACCCCCCGGCTTACCGGTGTTTTTGACCGTATAGCAGAAAATATTCCGGGCTTTTACTACGGGCGCTTTGACCTGAAAGTAAAAAGTATAGATGACCTGTACAGGGGAGAAAATATAAAAATACTGGAGCTGAACGGCGTGAGTTCCGAGCCTGCCCACGTGTACGACCCGGAGTATACGCTGCTGAGGGCTTACTGTGATATCATCAACCACATGAATATCATCTGTCAAATTGCCCGGATAAACCATCGTCAGGGGCATAAGCGAGCTTCAATTTTTTCCTTCGCAAAGGACCTCAAAAAGCACTTCAACCGGAAAAGCCGCCGCAAAGCGATAGAACAACCCAGACGGTAAGCCACCGGCAAGAGCGGCCCCAACACACCGCCAGGTATACGCTTCTACTCAGGCATTTTTACCAATTCGATGTACACCGGCAGGTGATCGCTGAATCCCCCCAGGTAATAGTCGCCGAGATAGGTTCGCTTGGGCTTGCCATGTTCATCAAGCAGCCATTTTTCATTGAGAATATGGGCATTCTTTTCTGGCAGGCAGAGGCCTCTCCCTTCCAGCAAGGGCTCTGATACCAGCACCTGGTCAAACATAAACCAAGTCCGAAGCACGTCGCTAAACACCAGTGTGCCGTCCACCAGGTTTTCCATCAAATTTATGATCTGAAAATCATTTTCGCACCTATCGCTGTATGCCTGATGACGTATTATGCTTAGGCTTAAATCAGAGGGATCATCATTGAAGTCTCCCATCATCACTATTCGCGGCCGGCAATATTGCTGCGCTAGTGAGTCTATCGCCGCCCGTAGCTGACTGGCCGCCGTTATCCGCAGCCCTTCCGACTGAAGCTTGCCGCCCCACCGCGATGGCCAGTGGTTCACGATAAAATGACAGGTGTCTTCCGCCAGCACGCCACTCACCACAAGGATGTCGCGCGTGGGCCTTTGCAGCGGCACTTTCCACACGGTATGGTGCAGGTATTGAAAATACTCTTTGCGATAGAGCAGTGCTACATCGATGCCGCGGCCATCGCCCGAATCCTCGTGTACGATCCCATATCCAAATTTTGCCAGGGGTGTCTTTTGCACAAGGTCATGCAGCACTTTTCTGTTTTCTATTTCGGCCATCCCCACCACTACCGGCGGCATCCATTTTCCCACGGCCATGATGGTTTTGTAGATTTTCGTCAGCTTATCGTCATAGCGGTATTGATCCCATTGCTTAGCACCTCCGGGAGTAAATTCGTCATCATTTGTCAACGAATCTTCTTTTATATCAAAGAGATTTTCCACGTTGTAGAACATTGCCTTCATCACCGCCGCTTCGTCCTGAGCGTGAAGGAGCGAAAACGGAATGCTGATCAGAAAACAGGATCGAAAAAAGTAAGCCTTCATATTTCCGAAATATTACGTCAAAAAATATATTACAAATAAAGGTCAATGCGGTGATTATCCAAATTCGCCATCATTATCTGCTGCGTAAATGCTTTTTTGGATTTCAACGCTTCGGCACGAAGCTTGCTTTTGAAGAACAAATAATAGTTTAGTAACAACCCATTGTACATTTCTTAGTTTAACTACACTATATTTGAACCCCAAAAGTGCCATGACAAAAGCCCAACCTCAATACCATCTCGATATCGAATTCGTCAGGCTTAGCATTTTGCCTTTTCAGCAATACCAGCGCTTTGTAAGCTGGATTTCTCCGCTGAGTATTTTCAACCTGGACGTAAACGGGGAAATACTAGACGACTGCGTGCCATATAGCGACTACGATTGCTGGTACGAATTAAGCATGAGCGAATCGCACTTCGAAGCTAACTATTCTGTTTAAATCCTTCCCTTTTTCTTCTCTTTCGGTAGCTCATTTTTTAACTTGTATTCTGAAAAAAAGATTTCTGAAAATGAAGATTGGAGTAATACTTTCCGGGTGTGGCGTGTATGACGGCGCCGAAATTCACGAGTCTGTTTTAACCCTTCTGGCCATTCGCGAAAACAACGCGGAGGCGGTGTGCTATGCCCCCGACATAGAGCAGCACCACGTGCTAAACCACCTGAATGGCGAAGAAATGTCCGAAAAAAGGAATGTTTTGGTAGAGTCAGCGAGGATAGCGCGTGGCGCTGTCAAAAGCCTGGCAGAGTTTAAACACGAAGAACTCGATGCCCTGGTGCTTCCCGGTGGCTTTGGTGCAGCAAAAAACCTGACCAAATGGGCCTTTAGCGGGCCCGACGGTGAAATAAATGCCCAGGTAAAGCAGGCTATCGTTGAGATGGCGCTCCATGGCAAACCTGTTTGTGGGCTCTGCATGGGGCCTACTGTGATCGCCAAAGCATTGGAAGGTACACACATACATGCACAGCTTACAGTAGGTTCTACGGAAGAAGCCTCGCCATACGACATCGCTGCCATCAGCGCAGGGATGGAAAAAGCCGGAGCACAGGCGGTAATGAAAACCATCAGAGAAATATTGGTAGACGAGGCCAACAAAATTGTGACCGCTCCCTGCTATATGATGGAAGCCGACATCCTGGAAGTGCGAAACAATATTAAAAGCGCGATCGATAAAACGATAAGTCTTATATAAAACCGTGCTCGATTTCGTTTAGCTTTCGGAATGAACATCAAGAAAATAAAAAATCGTGCGAGTGCCCTGCTATTAGCTCCGGCTTTGATGGCGCTGCTGCTTTTTGGGGCTTGCAGCAATGAAAACCCAAGGGTAGACATTCCCTTCCGGTTTGTAAATGAACAAATCCCTATCAATAGCATCCAATACCAAAAGCTTTGGAATCCCGGCGGATATGCAATATTGCCTACGGCAGGCTACAAGGGCATAATTGTGGTAAATGTGGGGGGCAATACGTACAAAGCATACGAGCGGGCCTGCACCTTTGACCCCCGGGCAGAGTGTTCACTGATCGAAATGGACGATACGGAACTTTTTATGATCGATCACTGCTGCAACTCATCATTCAACCTGCAAGGCGCTCCCATCGGAGGGCCGGCGTCCATTCCACTGCTGGAATATCAAACCGTGATAGAGGGTAATATGCTGATCATCGTGAACGAATAGTTCAGAGGAGTTGATCGATGATCTGGTCTACGGTAACGTCTTCTGCCTCGGCTTTAAAATTTCTCAATATCCTGTGGCGCAGGGTGGGCTTGGCCACGGCCTGCACATCCTCGATATCCGGAGAGTACTTCCCTCCCAAAAGGGCGTTGCACTTAGCCGCTGTGATCAGGTATTGCGAAGCCCTGGGGCCGGCGCCCCACTCCAGGTAATTATTGGCGTATTCCGGCGCAAGGGCTGTCTTGGGCCGTGTGCGCTGCGCCAGCTTCACGGCATATTCAATCACGTTGTCTGCCACAGGTACTTTTCTCACCAAGCTTTGGTATAGCAGTATTTCTTCTTTATCCATAATCTTGGAAACTGCTGTCGTCTCTGATCCTGTTGTATTCTTCACGATCTCGATTTCCTGCTCCACGGTAGGGTAGTCAAGAACGATGTTAAACATAAACCGGTCCAACTGGGCTTCAGGTAGAGGGTATGTTCCCTCCTGTTCTATGGGGTTTTGAGTAGCCAACACAAAAAAAGGCTTTTCGAGCTGGTGATGCTGGCCCGCGATTGTGACCGAAAACTCCTGCATACTTTCGAGCAGCGCGGCCTGGGTTTTCGGCGGCGTTCTATTGATTTCATCAGCGAGGATGATGTTGGCAAAAATCGGCCCCTTAATAAATTTGAAATTTCTCTGGTTATCCAGCGTTTCGGCGCCGAGGATATCAGAAGGCATGAGATCGGGGGTAAACTGAATGCGGTTGAAAGAAAGGCTCAGGGCTTCTGATATGGTTTTGATGAGCAGGGTTTTGGCCAGACCCGGCACACCCACCAGCAAGCTATGCCCCTGGCAAAAGATGGAGGTGAGCACCAGCTTTACCACCTCATCCTGACCCACTATTACCTTAGCTATTTCTTTGCTTAGCTTTTCATAGGCTTTTTGAAAATTGTCGGCAACTTCCACCTCGTTTTTGTGCTCCATTAGTTACTCATTTATATTATACCATTTGGCAGAATTCTCCCCCTACTCCAGTATGTTACAATGTTGATATTCGGGATCGATCTCAATATACACATCGTTTATGGCATCCATAAACCATTCGTTCATGATTTTACTCTGTTTGGCATTTTTTGCCGCCATCTGAATCTTTTGATAGTCTTCTTTCAGGTTGGCCTGGTGGGGCTTGTATTTTTCTTTGTAGTAGATAATTCGTACGGCATCTTTTCCATTGGCTGTTTTGAACTTCATTGGCGAAGTGATGGTGCCTACCTGCATAGAATCAATGGTGAAGTAAAGATCGCCGTCGAGCTCGGAAATGGGAACTTTTACCGAACCAGTGGAGCTGATCATAAAGCCTCCACTGCCTGCGGTCTGCTTGTCTTCTGAGAATTCCTTGGCTGCTTTGGCAAAGGTGATGCTATCGTTTTCAATAAGTGTTTTGATGCTGTCCAGAAAATGCGCTGCCTGAGCAAAGTCCTCTTCCATGTATTTATGGAGAATGAGGATATGGGCAGGGTGGTATTCATTGCCCCTGCGGTCTATCTGCTTGATCAGGTGTATGCCATACTCGGTTTCAATAGGTTTTGAC
>CAYUJK010000049.1:7454-14369 GCA_964444895.1 uncultured Roseivirgaceae bacterium | reverse complement strand
TGTCTATCATCATTGTGGTGGCTGCCGTGCCCGAGGGACTGCCCATGATGATCGCCATCGTACTCTCGCTAAACATGCGCAAGCTGCTGAAGGAAAAAGTGCTCGTGCGCAAGCTCTTAGGTATAGAAACCGCGGGCAGCCTGAACATCCTGTTTACCGACAAAACCGGCACCATTACCAAAGGAAAATTTGAACCTAAAATGTTCATTTCCGGGTCTGGCGCCCGATACGGCAACTACCGGGGCATTCCCAATACGCTGAGGGACAATCTATGCTTTTCCATCCTTGAAAATACGTCTTGCGTGATCTCTCCGAGCGGCGACGTAGAGGGAGGCAATCTCTCAGAGCGAGCCCTGCTCTCATTCATTGACAAAGAGGATATCATATCTCAAAAAAACCCGGGCGTAGAAGCGGAGAAAGTGATCCTTTTCAATAGCGCCCGGAAATTTTCAGCTACACAGGTAAAGAGTACGACCCCTCTTTTCAATAGCGAAAACAAGCGCCTTACACTGATAAAGGGATCGCCGGAGCTGCTCTTTGATCGCTGCGAGCGCTACATAGACGAAAATGGGCAAATCCATCCTTTAGATAAAAAAATGCTGGGCAGCCAGGTAGACCAGCTTTCCAACGATGGCATCCGCTTTATTGCTGTGGCGTTTTCCGAAGAAACTATTGCATCCGATGCCCTCCCCTCTTCATGTACCCTCATCGGCGTGATCGGCATTACGGACGAGGTGCGGGAAGAATCCAAGTCATCCATTGCAGAGGCCCAGGCCGCAGGTGTGCAAATAGTGATGCTCACCGGCGACAAAAAAGGTACAGCCATGGCCATCGCCACAGAGGTAGGCCTGCTCAAAAACGATGGCGATGTAGTGCTCACTTCAGAAGAACTCAGCCGCTTTACTGACGAAGAAGTGAAAACGCTGCTTCCAGCACTTCGCGTGATAGCGCGGGCGCTCCCTACTGACAAAAGCCGCCTGGTGAGAATAGCCAAGGAAATGGGCAAAGTAGTGGGCATGACAGGTGACGGTGTGAATGACTCTGCTGCGTTGAAGCACGCGGACGTGGGCTTTGCCATGGGCAGTGGCTCGGAAGTTTCGAAAGAAGCCAGCGACATTGTAATCATGGATGACAACTTCAACTCCATCTCCAATGCCATCCGCTACGGACGCACCATCTTTAAGTCTATCCGCAAGTTCATCATCTTTCAGCTCACCGTAAACGTGGCAGCCGTAACCACGGTATTCCTTGGGCCATTTTTTGGGATAGAATTTCCCCTTACCATCATTCAGCTCCTTTGGGTAAACATCATTATGGACACACTGGCAGCGATCGCCTTTGGCGGCGAGCCCGCGCTGAAGCGGTTTATGCATGAGGCACCCGTAAGGCGCGAAGCGAACATCCTTACTAAAGAAATGGTATCTGCCTTCCTGGTAGGCGGTATATTCATCACCGTCTTTTCGCTCTTTTTCCTAAACAATGATGCCATTATTGAGCTATTCGTAAGAAACGGAAAACCCAACCAGGCTGTGTTTATGACGGCATTTTTCAACCTGTTTGTGTTTATGATCACGCTAAACAGCTTTAATGCCCGCACCGACCGGATGAACATTTTCGAAAACCTCTCGAAAAACAAAAACTTTCTGAGGGTAATAGCGCTGATATTTTTCATCCAGATACTATTCACCTACCTGGGCGGGGCAATTCTCCGCACAACGCCCCTTACCATGGAGGAGTGGCTGATCACTTTCCTGCTATCGCTCGCTATCATCCCGGTGGATCTTTTCAGGAAGCTGATTGTAAAGGAGTTGATGGGTTGACCGGTGTGTGAATCAGTTGATCCGAAATTTCAGGTAGTTGATTTTTAGTCCTTCTGACAGGAATCCCTTTTCGTATTTGGTCTGAATACTGTGATGATCTCCGAGGTATGGCGATTGGTAGAGGTCGAAAGTATACTCAAGATCGGCAACATCAGCCCTTGACTGTAAGTGCTCAAGGGTGTAATCGAACAGGTCTCTGTTGTCCGTTTTTAACCGAATGACGCCGCCAGGTTTAATTACTTTTTTATACAAATCAATAAACCGGGGATGGGTGAGTCTTTTCTTTTCATTTCGATCCCTGGGCTGTGGATCGGGGAATACTATCCAGATCTCATCCACTTCGCCCTCATCAAAAAACTGATCCAAATGGTCGATCTGCGTACGGAGAAACGCTATGTTTTTAAGTCCCTTATCTGCAGCAATTTTGCTTCCCTTCCATATACGGGCGCCCTTGATATCAACACCGATAAAGTTCTGCTGCGGAAACACCCCTGCAAGGCCCACGGTGTATTCTCCTCTGCCGCAGGCTAACTCAAGTGTAACAGGGTGTTCGTTTTTGAAATATGTTTCATGCCACTTGCCCTTTATCGTTTCAAAAATTTCTTTGCCGGCCTCTACTACATACGGGCTATCGGCGTTCTCTCGGAATTTTATAAGCTTTCCTTTCACTTTTCTTTAAAGGTTATCGATTTCAGCCACTACAAAATTGCTGCCCCCTATAAAAATCATATCGTCCTTACCTGCATCTGCATTTGCAGCCGCTATGGCATCATTTACGTTGGGAACTACCCTGCCCTTTATGCCAAAACTTTCCGCTACCCTACTAAGCTCAGCAGCAGGAAGCTTGCGAGGCAGATCGGGCTCGCAAAAATAATACGTGGCATCCAATGGCAAATGAATAAACAACTTTTTTGGATCTTTCTCTTTCACCACGCCCATGATAATGAACAAACGGGAATAGTTCACTTCCGCTATGCATTTGGCTACCTCCTTTATGCCTTCTTCGTTGTGGCCGGTATCGCATACGGTGAGGGGCTCTTGTCGCAAAATCTGCCATCGGCCCTTTAACCCGGTATTCTGCTTTACAGACGCAAGACCACGCCGGAGGGCATTCTCCGTGATGACGAAATCCTGAGGCGGTAGCACATCCAGCGTTTTGATCACGCCGGGAAGGTTTTTCACTTGGTAGGCTCCTGCCAAATCACACACCAGCCGGGTAAACCGCGGTTTGCCCCCTGCCATCAAATCGCAAACAAGCCTGAAATTTTCACTCTTTATGTTTTCACAGCAGATGTCGCGGCTTGCCATGTAGAGGGGCGAGTCACATTCGGCGGCTACCTTTTCAAAAACACCCGCTACTTCCTCCTGGTATTCACTTACGACCACAGGTTTATGCGGCTTGATCACCCCGGCTTTCTCAAAAGCGATTTTGGGCAGGCTGTCTCCCAATATCTCCGCATGATCCATGCCGATGTTGGTGATCAGCGACACCTCCGGGACGATGACGTTTGTGGAATCCAGTCTCCCGCCCATTCCCACTTCTACCACGGCTACGTCAACCTCACTTTCAGCAAAATACTGAAAGGCCATTACTACGGTAAATTCAAAGAAGGAGGGCATGACCTTTTCGATAACCGGCTTGTGCTGCCTGACAAACTCAACGACATAATCCTCTGGCACACAGGCCCCGTCCACCCTGATGCGCTCGGTAAAGCTTTTCAAATGCGGCGAGGTGTACAGCCCCGTATGATACCCGGCTTCCTGTAACACAGAAGCGATCATGTGCGAACAGCTGCCTTTGCCATTGGTGCCTGCTATGTGGATGGATTTGAATTTTTTGTGCGGATCGCCAAAATACCGGCACAGCTCAAGGGTGTTGTGCAGGTTTTTGTGAATGGCCACATTTCCTTGCCGCTGATACATGGGCAACAGGCCATATAAATACGTCAATACCTGCTGAAACTCCTGATTCATCAATTACTGAGGGCGAATATATAAGGTGATGGTGCCCGTGGACTCAGGCGCAGTAGTGGCGCCGGGCTTCGAGGGGGTGAATGTGAACTTCTCTACCTGGTCCTGGTAATAGCGTACCACAGAAGGGCTTACTGTTCTTTCCAACACCCTGATACTAAATATATCTCCTCTATCGTCTACTTTTATTTCGAAGACGATCTTACCCGTCTCCGACGAGGGGTCTCTGGTAACAGTGGTTTTTTTCCAAGTCCAGTTTGACAAACTAATATCAAGACCGTCGTCGCCCCCGCCCTGCTTGCCATACAGCGAGCGCGCATCCACACTGCCTTCTTTCGACCCCTGATCGCCTGCTGTTCCACGGTCGCCGTGGCTGGTTTCCTTGTTCGTATCTTTGGATGTGGCGCCCGGATAAAGTGCATTCTGATTAACAGGTTTTTCCTCCTTTTTCTGCTCTACCGGTTTTGTTTCTCGTACGGTTTCCACCGGCTTTTCTACTGGTTTTTCCACCGGCTTGGGGTCAGGCTTTTTTTCGATGACATCCGGGCCGGTTTCCTGCAGCGGCGGGTTGCTTGTCACTTCCTTTACGGGCTCGCTCTTCACCTCATCCTTCACTTCTTCCTCTTCTATTTCTTCCGTTTCTGGCGGGGTCACTTCTTCCCGGGACACTTCCTGACGCGGCTGTACAGTGCCCGCTCCTGTTTCCGTCAGGCCAAAATTGAGTTCTATTCCGTATTCGGGCAAAGGAGGATTGGGGCGCTTCCACGCTACGAGGAAGAAGAACAACAGGATTACCAACGCATGGATGCCTATGGACACCGCCATTCCTATTCGTTGGTTTTTCTTTTCCCGATCTTTGGTCATGTCACCCTCCTTTCTAATTATTCGGTTGTGTGGCAATGGACACCTTGGCTTTGAGCGCAGTAGCTATTCCGGCTACTTCTACCAGGTATTCCGTAGGCACGGACTTGTCGATGTGCAACACCACTACACCTTCTTTACCTTCGAGTTCCTTGGCCAGTTCCAGTTCGAGCCTGTTTCGGGCCACCCTCGTATCATTAACGTAATAACGAAGATCCGGCGTAATAGTGACACTGACTTTCTGCAATACTATGGTGCTCGACTTACTGGAAGGCAGGTTTACCGGAAGTCCGGAAGGCGTGATAAACGACGAGGTGAGCATAAAGAAAATCAATAACAGAAAGATGATGTCCGTCATAGACGACATGCTAAACAACGTTTCTACCTTGTGCTTTGACTTCAGGTTCATTACCGTGGTTCTTGTAATAAATCAATAAAATCAATGGAGGTATATTCCATCATGTGAATCACTTTTTGAAGGCGCGTAACGAGGTAGTTGTACCCCAGGTAGGCGATGATACCCACCAGCAAACCTGCGGCCGTGGTGATCATGGCCTCGTAGATCCCTGCCGACAGCAGCTTTGGGCTCACAGACCCTTCTTCCTGCGCTATGGCAATAAATGCCTGGATCATCCCGGTTACCGTTCCCAGAAAACCCATCATAGGCGCTACACCGGAAATGGTAGCCAGCAGGGAAAGGTTCTTTTCCAACTTGTAAATCTCTATTTTCCCGACGTTTTCAATCGAAACTTCAATATTTTTCAAAGGACTTCCGAGCCTGGAAATTCCCTTTTCGATCATTCGGGCAATAGGAGTATTGTTTTGAGCGCAAGCGAGTTTAGCGCCATTGATGTCGCCCTTGGCCACAGCTCTCTTAATATTGTCCATGAAGCCTCCCGGTATCTTGGCTGCCTGTGCTATGGTACGATACCGTTCGGTGAAAATGTAAATGGCAGCAAGCGACAAAATAAAAATGGGGATCATCATGTATCCCCCTTTAAATAACAGGTCCAGATAGTCTAAAGACCCTTCACCACTGTCTAACGCGAGCGTGTCGGCAGCAGTGGTAATCTGAGAAAATATTGTCATACTAAAGCATTGATTAATACCTGATAACCCAAACGTCGTTTCCGTAAGTCGATTTCAATTCTTCCGCTTTTAACGTCGCATCTTTAAGGCTGGTAAAGTCTGCCACGGCAAGCCGGTAAAAACCTTTTTCTGACTTAGGATGCAGCATCGATGTGCCTACTCCTTGTTTGGCTAGCTTTTTACCATAATCCATCGCCAGATCGTCATCTATAAAACTGGCGACGATCACATAGTAACGCCCGGTAGGGCTGCTTAATTGTGTCACTTGTCCCGGTACAGTGCTCGACGGGTCGTCTACAATCATTGGTTCGGGCTCGGGCTCGGTCTGCACAGTGTCTATTACTTCCACCTTTGGTTTGGGAGGTGGTGGCGGTGGCACGTCGGGCTTTCGAAAATAGAAATACCACACGGCAGCGCCGCCCAGGGCCAATACGAGCAATATCAGAAATATGATGAGCCCTGCATTCGAGCCGCCTTCGTCCTCATCCAAGTGGCGGGCATCATAGCCGGCTGCCGGCTCGGACACTGTATCTTCATAGTCGTCTTCCTCCCGGTAGGTATAGTCAGAATCGTCGTAGTCCGACTCTTCTTTGTAGTCCGAATCAAACGGGCTGTCGCTGCTGGAGTCATCGACGTCGGGAAGACCGAATTCGTCGGAATCACTATCAAAATAGTCCTTATTTTCAGAAGAGTCTGATTTTAATTTATCGTCATCCTCGTTGTGTTCTTTTCCTTCCATAATTTGATAAATGTCGTGTAGTTGGGTATAGTTTAGTCCGAATCCGCTAATCTATAATAAAATTATCGTCAGCACAAAGTATCCATTAAATTGTTTTCGCACATTCTTTTAAAAACCACTGTATATCAACGCCTTACCGTAAGCCGACTGTCCACCAAGGCAGCATGGTTTGTGTACACGCTACCCCCTTCAGCCTGGCTTATTTTCCACATATTTCACCAGCATTCTCTTGGCAATGGGCAAGTAGGTTTCTTCATAGGGTATGTGCAACTCTGACAGCATGAGAAAAGTGGCCGGATTGGGTAGCTCCTGGTAGGAACGAATGAGACCCTGCTTGATACTCTCGTATGTTTCCGTAAGCTTTTTCCTGAATACTCCCAAATATTGAAAATTGACGCCTCTGTATTTATCAATTGAATTTTCAAATATGGTAAT
>CAYUJK010000049.1:4733-7354 GCA_964444895.1 uncultured Roseivirgaceae bacterium | reverse complement strand
TGAAAGATCAAATCTGACATATAGGGAAATAACTTTTTGTCATTAAAATTTTCCCTGACAGTTTTTAGGTAGGCCAGAAGAATGTATTTCTTGTATTCAAAATCAAACAGCCCTTTTGTTAACCAGTTTTCATCTAGATTGCTCATAACGTTAAAAAATTTACATCCAACAATCAGAAATATAGTAAATGTGATAATTCAATTCAAGTGGTTGATGGCTCATAAGTAAGTTTCACTTGCAAATAGCATACGAAAAACGAAAAAGAAAGCGTGCAATATTGTCAGGTTTTATGCCTTTTGAACTGCCAACTGCTGATTGGCACAGGAAATGATAAGCAAATCGCGTCCTTAACTGGTTGTGAAGGACGCCCTCCTGGTGTATGTAATTTTAGCTACTACGCATCAGGATGGTATGGTTAATTCAAAAACAAACCTTAAAAAATAAAGTAATGTCAAAAGTTAGCATCAAGCCACTTGCAGACAGGGTTCTGGTAGAACCTGCTGCCGCAGAGGAAAAGACAGCATCAGGCATCATCATTCCTGACACTGCCAAAGAAAAGCCTCAGAGAGGTCAAATTGTCGCAGTTGGTAATGGAAAAAAAGATGAGCCCATCACTGTCAAAGTTGGAGATACGGTATTGTATGGTAAGTATGCCGGTACGGAGATCACGGTGGATGGCAAGGATTACCTCATCATGAGAGAGTCTGATATTTTTGCAATCATCTAACCTGCCTGACGGCAGACAGGTCTTCCTGACGGCAGACAGGTCCGTTTCGTTAAATTCAGACAGGGAAAATTCCCCTCAGCCTTAAAAAATGTGAGGGTAAACTGTTTGAGCTGCCTGCGCGCAGCATAGGCATAAAATCAAAAAAACGTACATCATTAACATTTTAAAATTCTTAAAAAAATGGCAAAAGATATTATTTTCGATTCCTCAGCCAGAGACAGGCTTAAAAAAGGAGTGGACACCATCGCAAATGCTGTGAAGGTAACACTCGGCCCCAAAGGCAGAAATGTGATCATTGACAAAAAGTTTGGCGCACCTACTGTTACAAAAGACGGTGTTTCTGTGGCCAAAGAAATTGAACTTTCAGATCCGGTAGAAAACATGGCTGCTCAATTGGTAAAAGAAGTAGCCTCAAAAACGGCTGACGATGCTGGAGACGGTACCACTACCGCTACTGTTCTCACGCAGGCACTTTTCACCAGCGGCATCAAAAACGTAGCTGCCGGAGCTAACCCCATGGACCTGAAAAGAGGTATTGACAAGGCCGTAACAGCCATCGTTGAAAACCTCAAATCCCAATCAAAAGAAATCAACGATTCAAAAGAAATAGCCCAGGTAGCTACCATCTCAGCCAATAACGATGAAGAAATTGGCCAGATGATCGCCGAAGCCATGCAGAAAGTAGGCAAAGATGGCGTAATCACTGTAGAGGAAGCCAAAGGCACCGACACTGAGGTGAAAATCGTAGAAGGTATGGAGTTTGACAGGGGATATCTATCGCCCTACTTCGTAACCAACACTGAAAAGATGGAGGCCGAACTCGAAAGCCCGTACATACTCATCTACGACAAAAAAGTATCGGCTATGAAGGAGCTGTTGCCCGTATTGGAGCAAGTAGCACAAACCGGTAAGCCTTTGCTGATCATTTCTGAAGACGTAGAAGGTGAAGCGCTTGCTACCCTGGTTGTTAACAAAATCAGGGGATCGCTGAAAGTAGCCGCTGTAAAAGCTCCTGGCTTTGGCGACAGAAGAAAAGCCATGCTGGAGGATATCGCTATCCTCACCGGCGGTACTGTAATCTCTGAAGAAAGAGGCTACAAACTGGAAAGCGCTACCATTGATTACCTCGGAACTGCCGAGAAAATCAATATCGACAAAGACAATACCGTGATCGTAAACGGCAATGGCAAAAAAGAAGACATCACTGCCAGGGTAAACCAGATCAAAGCGCAAATCGAAACCACCACTTCTGACTACGACAAAGAGAAGCTGCAAGAGCGATTGGCTAAGCTGTCGGGCGGTGTAGCAATCCTGTATATAGGCGCCGCTACCGAAGTGGAAATGAAAGAGAAGAAAGACAGGGTAGACGATGCGCTGCACGCTACGAGAGCCGCTGTTCAAGAGGGTATCGTACCTGGCGGAGGCGTAGCCTTCCTAAGAGCTATCGATTCGCTTGATAAAGTGAAAGTCGAAAACGAGGACCAGGCTACCGGTGTAAACATCGTGAGAATTGCCCTTGAGTATCCGCTGAGAACATTAGTGGATAACGCAGGTGGAGAAGCTTCTGTAATCGTACAGAAAATCAGAGAAGGCAAAGGCGACTACGGCTACAACGCTCGTACCGACGAGTATGTAAACCTGTATTCAGTAGGTATCATTGATCCTACAAAAGTAGCTCGTCTGGCGCTCGAAAATGCCGCATCTATCGCCTCTATGCTGCTCACTACAGAGTGTGTGGTATCAGAAATTCCCGAAGAGGAAAAAGGTGGTGGACACGGAATGCCTCCCGGTGGAATGGGCGGAATGGGCGGAATGATGTAATCCGAGACTGTTCACAAATATTTAAAAAAACCCGGTCAAATGGCCGGGTTTTTTTATGTGCTCCATCCCCAAA
>CAYUJK010000049.1:3361-4633 GCA_964444895.1 uncultured Roseivirgaceae bacterium | reverse complement strand
CACCAGGCTGTCGTAAGGCTCTCCGAAGCCTCGTATTACGGTCTCATTCCTTACTTTACCGTTTTCATCAATCACGAATTGAATATAGACAGCTCCTGAAAAACATGCTTTAAATACTGGTTTTCGTGACTGGACATAACTACTCAACGAGTCCCACCCATAGCGGAACGTTGCCGGGGACTCATAGCTGTGACCACACAAAACAGTTTCGCTTTCAACAAGGGAAACCTCGTCAGTTGAACTGAGGGCGAAGTCCATTTCCTCGTCACACGAAAACATAACCAATGCTAACAATAACAACATAAGATACGCTTTCATCACCTTGAAATGTTAAAGCGTAGCACCGCCTTTTAGCGGTACTACGAGCCAAAAAATAATCGCATTGAGATGCGCTCACGCAAAAAATCAGCTTTAATTCAGTCTGAAGGTTACCGGGATCATCATCCGCACGTTTACCGGCACTCCGCGTTGCTTCCCTGGCTGCCATGCGGGAGCGGCATTCAGCACGCGTAGCACTTCTTCGTCGCACCCAGCGCCAATACCTCTCACCACTTCGATGTCGGTCATCTTTCCCGTTCTGTCAACAATAAACCGAACAAACACCTTGCCCTCAATGCCCATTCGGCGGGCTTGACTGGGGTAGTTCAGCTTGCTGCTCACATACCTCAGGAATTCCTCCTGTCCGGCATTGTTGAACTTCGGAAACTCCTCTACGATATCAAAGACTACCTCAGCTTCCTCTGCTTTAGGTTCTTCCACAAATACCAGGGAATTGTCATCTGTTTCTACCGGGTCTAAGTCAATAATCACTTTGATTTCTTCGATTTTCTCCTCGTCAGGCATTTCGTTGATAACCGGACTTACCACAGGCGGTGGCGGTGGGGGTATGTGCGCCGTGGGCGGAATATCCAGTAGTTCCGTCCAGTCGCTGTCCAGGTCGTCGGGAGTAATATCCGTTATCGGTGTTATCGATTTCCATTCAAAGGCCATTAGTACAAGGCCCAAAGCTGCTACCAGCCCGACGTTGAAAAACAGTGCGCTGTACCGCCTCACGTCGCTTTTCGGATTTTTTCGTTCTAACATGATCGTAATCGTTAAAAGGTTTCACAAAAATTAAGCGGCGAGTTTCGCCAGCTCTGCAATGCGAAATAATGCCAGGTAGCCTTTGCGAGTGATAAACAGCCCCGGAAGCACGTTCCGGGTGATTTACTCGTAGTCGGCCTCGTCTATTTCCGGCAATACTTCTTCTACAAAAGGTTCGGGCCCTGAACC
>CAYUJK010000049.1:0-3261 GCA_964444895.1 uncultured Roseivirgaceae bacterium | reverse complement strand
TTTCTCAGTTTTTCCAACGCCCTGTAAGTGCGCATCTTGGCGTTAGCTTCGGTAATCTCCAAAATATAGGCGATTTCCGCGAATGCTTTTTCTTCAAAGAACCGTAGTTCCAACACCTCTACTTCGGTATCAGACAAGCGCTTCATCGTCTCTATCAGTGCCGAGTGGTCAACGGCCGTGTCCTCTGCATTTTCTTCCACTATTTCGGCCAACAGGTCTTCTTCCAGACTGTATATTTGTTTTTTCTTGCTTGCTTTGTAATAGCCCGCTACTTCATTGGCAGCGATCCTGTACAGCCAGGCCGAAAACGGCACGCCTTTGTAACGATAATTTTTCAGGTTTTTCAAGGCCTTGTAAAATACTTGCGAAACAAGATCTGCCGTTGTTTGTTCGTCATCTATCCGGCGAAGCACAAACCTGAATATGGCTTCGAAGTACCTGTCGTACAAATATTGAAATTGAGAGGGATCTTTCACAGACTGAACCACCACCTGGTGTTCCTTCTCTATTTCACTTTGGCTTATATGGTATTTAGGATCGATAAGGCTCAGTTTTTGTACGTCATAACTTAGCTAATATGAAATAAGTAACAGAATCGAAAAAATATTTCTAAAAAAATCAAAACAATGTGATGACAATTAATGTATATACACACATATTTGTAAATTAACCTTAATCACAAAACGTAATAATAATGAGAACAAAACTATTTACAACCTTAGCCATCGCAGCTGTATTTGCGCTAAGCGCTTTTACGACTGTAGAAAAAACTGACGTTTACAAGGTAAACACTGACAAAAGCACCGTGGCATGGCTCGGCAAAAAAGTAACGGGCAAGCACGATGGCAACATCAAACTGAAAGAAGCCAGCCTCGAAGTAAAGTCTGGCAAGCTAACCGGCGGCAAGTTTGTCATGGACATGGCCAGCATCACCAACAACGACATTAGCGATGACGAGATGCGTGGAAAACTGGTGGGACACTTGAAATCAGATGACTTCTTTGGCGTGGAAAAACACCCTACGGCTACTTTTGTCATTAAAAGTGCAGAAAAGAAAAAAGGCGATGAGTACCTGATAAAAGGTGATATGACCATAAAAGGAAAAACACAAGCCATTGAGTTTCCGGCTCAGGTAAAAGTATCGGGCAGTACAGTAACCGCCGAAGCGAAAGTGGTTCTTGACCGGTCTAAATATGACGTAAAATATGGTTCAGGTTCTTTCTTCGATAACCTTGGCGACAATATGATCTACGATGACTTCGAACTGACGATAAAGGTAGAAGCGTCAAAATAATAGTTTGGATAGGTTGTTTTATCCCGGCTGTTGACTGTTCAGCAGCCGGGATTTTTTTTTACCCATTCCAGCGGCCCATTTTCCCGGACTGATAATCGAGAAAGGCTTGCTGTATCTCCTCTTCGGAATTCATCACAAAAGGGCCGTGCGCCACGATTGGCTCATGCGTAGGTGCTCCATGGCAAAAGATAATCCTCGAACCCTCCTCTGCCTCCACATGCAACTGGCCGGCATTCGCCTCAAACTCTACGAGGTCGTGTGTTTTTACCCGCTCGCCATTTACCAGCAACGAGCCATTGAGCACATAAAAAAGTATGGCATGATCCGTAGGGACATTCGCAGCTAACTGACCTCCCTTCTCGAAGTTGATGCTGGAAGTAAAGAGCCCGGTAAGTGGCTTAACGGGTCCTTTGTGCCCATCCCACTCGCCTGAAATAAGGCTGATTTCTGCTTTGCCATCATCCGATTTTATATGAGGTATCTGGTCTTTTTGAAGGCCTGTATATTTTGGTTCAGCCATTTTGTGTTGTGAAGGCAGGTTCAGCCAAATCTGAATTACTTCTTCCTCTCCCCCAGTTCTTTTGAATTCTTCTGAAGATACTTCGGCATGAATCAGGCCTCGCCCCGCAGTCATCCACTGAATTCCTCCCTCCCGGATCACGCTCTCACCGCCGCCGGTGTCTTTGTGCATAATATCTCCCTTAAAAATAAAGGTGAGTGTCTCAAAACCGCGGTGCGGATGCGGACCAAAGGGAAGCCCGTTATTGTTAGCCGGGTAAACCTGGGGGCCGTGGTGGTTCAAAAATAAAAACGGATCGATATCCTGAACAGAATGGGTGGGCATAGCCCGGTAGGTGATCAGATCATCGATTGGCGCGTATACCGGCCGGTGAATTGCTTTAATGTTTCTCATTCGATAGTTCCTGGTTACTTGTTACTGGATTCTGGTTAGTTTGAATTCTAAGCCAGTTTTGCTTAAAGATGTGCTCCTTTGATGTATTAACAAAACACAGTTGATATTGTTGTTGTAAAGTTCTCCAATGATGGCGTTTACTAAGCAAACTTTCCAATCGACAAGAGTAACAAAAGAAAATTAAAAAACGAAGCCGGGCGCTGATTCGGGCAATTGCACGACAGGGTTAGGCGATCTCCCCCTACCGTCATCCCAATTTGTCCGTTTTGGCAAAAATGTCCTGACTCGCAATGACGGAAAGGGGGACTACTGAACTATTTACGATGAACACCACGTATCGTTAAAAGTGGGAAGCCCAAAGAATAGCACTGACGATCCCTCCTTACCATCAAGCCGATCCGACTCCACTTTGGCTCGTTCGAGCTTGATTGCCTTCTGCCGCTATCGCGTTTGAATCCGCTTGCAGCGGGCAAGCTTAAAATATTGCTTTAATTTCATTGAAAGCTTTATTTTCGCTAATGGAAAACTTGCTTTTCAACCCTCCGATCTCGATTTCGTAGTCGCCTTTCTCGACTGTCCACCGGAGGTCCTTGGCCACAAATGCCACGTCTCTGGCTGTGATTTTGAATTCTACTTTTTTGGTTTCGCCCGGTTTGAGGGCAATTTTCTCAAAGCCTCTCAGGCGTCGTACATCCGGGGTGATGGAGGCATAGAGATCTGAGATATACAACTGTACCACTTCTTTGCCCTCTTTCTTCCCGGTGTTCTTCACTTCTACTGCTATCGTCAACTCCTCGTCAGCGCTAATGGCATTTTTGCTCACTTGAAGTCCGGTGTATTCAAATGTAGTGTAGCTCAACCCGTGACCAAACGGAAACTGGATGGCATAGTCCGATTCGTAGTCATACATACCCACCATTTTATTTTGGTTTTCAGAAGGTTTGTGGTCGTAAGTTACCAGGGTATTGGCATACATGGGGTAAGTATAAGGCAACTTACCGCTTGGATTTTGATTTCCAAAAAGGATGTCAGCAAGAGCGTCGCCGCCAAAATT
>CAYUJK010000048.1:0-14375 GCA_964444895.1 uncultured Roseivirgaceae bacterium | reverse complement strand
CGAATCACGAGTGGCAACATGAAAAGCCCCGCAGAAATAACCCGTATTGATGCCACTTCCAGCGAGGTGAGCACAGCGAGGCCTTTTTTGATAAGGATAAACGATGACCCCCAAATGAGGGCCAGCGTAATCAGCAGAAGCCACGATACCGCTTCGTTGGTGAGTGGCTTGCCTCTGTAGTTCACCATGGGGCTCAGGAGATTACATCTGCATACTGAAACACCTCCGGGATCTCATCGAGAAGCCCATAGATATGGTCCACACTTTCTGACTCTACCAGTTGGGTTCGATAAGGTTTGAAATTGGGGATGCCTTTGAAGTAGTTGGTATAGTGGCGCCGCATTTCAAACAATCCTGTTTTTTCGCCTTTCCATTCCACCGAAAAAGCGAGGTGCTTTTTTGCCACGCGTACCCGCTCAGTAAGCTCAGGAGGCGGCAATAGCTGGCCCATGGCGAAGAAATGCTTGATTTCCCGGAATATCCACGGATAGCCGATGCTGGCTCTGCCGATCATGATGCCGTCCACGCCATATTTATTGCGGTATTCCAGGGCTTTTTCCGGTGTATCGATGTCGCCATTGCCAAAAATCGGGATATGAATGTCGGGATGTTCCTTTACACGCGCTATGGGCTCCCAATTGGCCACGCCCTTGTACATCTGCACGCGGGTACGCCCGTGTATCGTCAGCGCCTGCACACCCACATCCTGAAGGCGTTTTGCCACTTCTATTATTTTTATGGTGCTTTCATCCCAGCCCAGCCTGGTTTTTACTGTTACCGGCTTGGACACTCTTTTCACAATCTCTGCCGTCATGGCCTGCATCTTTGGCAAGTCGAGCAAAATGCCGGCCCCCGCGCCCTTACACGCTACTTTTTTTACCGGGCAGCCGTAGTTGATGTCTACGATCTCCGGATTGGCTTCCTCGGCAATGGCAGCCGCTTCACGCATGGATTCGATCTTATCCCCAAATATCTGAATTCCTATGGGCCGTTCATAGTCGTAAATATCGAGTTTTTGCACACTCTTCTCCGCATCCCTGATCAGTCCCTCCGCCGAAATGAACTCGGTGAACATAAGGTCCGCCCCCTGCTCTTTGCATACCGCCCTGAACGGCGGATCGCTGACATCTTCCATGGGCGCCAGCAAAAGCGGAAACTCGCCTAACTCTACATTGCCTATTTTAACCACAGTTTTAAAATTTTGCTGTAAATTTAGCGCAATTATGGAAAATATACATTCGGAAAAACTCGTAGCCCACAACAAACCTGCTATTTTGTCCCTTTTTGTATTTATTTTTTTACTCATCGGGGCCACCATCATTGCCTATCAGCTTGGCGACTACTTCTTGCGAACCACAGCAGGCATCAGCAGCGGTGAGATATTGAGCCTGGCAGATGAGGAGGCCCTGGAGCCCGGAATTAAATACGCCATACTATTTTACCAGGGCATCACTTCCTTCGTCATTTTCATTGTGGTGGCACTGCTTTTTTTCCTTTTCTATAACAAGGTCAACCTCCCACTCCTGGTAAGCACCCGCTACAGGCAGGGATATCCTTACCTGCTTACCGGCGCCATTTTATTCTGCTTTTTTATTGTAAACTCCCTCTTCATAGAGATAAATTCGCAAATGACCATGCCAGAGTCGATGGCAGAGGTAGAGTCCGCGCTAAAAGCCTTAGAGGAAGAGCTTGCCGCATTCACCAAGTTACTCACCCAGTTTCATTCGCCGCTTTACTTTGTCGCCACAGTGATTGTAATAGCCGTGCTACCGGCTGTGGGAGAAGAGCTTATTTTCCGTGGAATCCTTCAGAATATCATCCGCCGGATGGCCGGGAACTACCACGTAGCTATATGGCTGGCGGCTATTCTCTTCAGCGCGATACACATGCAGTTTTATGGCTTTCTTCCACGAATGATCCTGGGGGCACTATTTGGATATCTCTACGTGTGGTCGGGCAACTTGCTGCTGCCCATACTGGCCCATTTTCTTAACAATGCCATCTCGCTGATATTACTGTATGCCGCCCAAAAGCATCTCACAGATATTGACGTGGAGTCGCCGGAATCTTTTCCGTTTGCCATAGTGGTTCCCTTTGCCGTTCTCACGGGCTATTTGTTGTATATGTTTTACCAATATTTCCGCAAAACAAAAGCTGCTGATGGAGAATTGGGTTAGCGTATTCAATACCCAGAAATTTCACGAAGCCGAGATTGTAAAGGCCGTTCTGGAGGACAATGATATACCAACAATCGTTTTAAATAAGAAAGATTCTTCTTATCATTTCGGCGCATTTGAAGTACACGTAAAAAAAGATTCCGTACTTAGAGCCATAAAAATAATTCAGGATGACGTCCGGTTTGGATAAATACAACAATTTAACGCAAAGAGTGATCGTAGGACTTTCGGGCATCGCCGTGCTCATCACGGCTATTGTGTTTAGCCCATGGACGTACCTCGCCGTCTTCTTTTTGATCACCCTGTTTGCCATGCTTGAGTTTTACAAGCTCAGCGGGCTGGACGGCCTGGTACCGCTAAAAACGTGGGGTACGATCACGGCGGTGGCCCTGCTGCTCATCTCATTTTTGGTGGAAAGCGGAATAGTGCCTGCGAAACTGTATTACCTGATTTTGCCCATTGCCACCTGCACCTTTTTTATCAAGCTCTATAAAAAAAATGAGCTGAAGCCTTTCACGAATATTGCCTACACCTTTTTGGGCATTATTTACATAGCCGTGCCGTTTTCCCTACTCAATATGATCGCATTTCATTTTGACGGCTACCGGTTCGAAATCATTATCGGGCTGCTGCTGCTCATTTGGGCCAGCGATACGGGCGCTTATTTCGCCGGCACATTTTTCGGCAAAACCAAACTATTTGAAAGGGTCTCACCAAAAAAATCATGGGAAGGCTTTATCGGCGGCGCCATTCTCAATATTATCGTCGCTTTTGGCATTGCTTATTTTTCGGAGATCATCCCGCTCTGGAAATGGATAGTAATTGGCATCATCACCACCATTGCGGGAACGTACGGCGACCTGGTAGAGTCGCTTTTCAAAAGAGGGATAGATATAAAAGACTCCGGGCGCTCCCTTCCTGGCCACGGCGGATTTCTCGACCGGTTTGACGGCCTTCTGCTCGCCATTCCATTTATCGTCGCCTTTATCAAACTGGTATAGGCCTCTCCCGTTTTTGCCATAGACATCAAAACCTGCTCGTATGAACGGTTAAGAGCACAAAAAAGCCCCGGTTGGTCAGGCAACGGGGCTCACAAATCAAGATCGTGCTGTTAATTCCACGGCCAGCTTCCCCAGGCTTCACAATAGTTGCCCTTGTCGTTTGGTCCCAGGAAGTTCCGGTATTCGCCTATGTAAAGTGCATTCATGGTATTCACGGGCTGGTACACGTAGGTGGTTTCGTCGCCGGTAGTAAAGCTTTGCAATATGCCGAAATGGCCCAAGTTTAGCGCATGGCCAAATTCATGGAGCACTACCGACTCAAGGTTGACACCGTTTAGCGTGGTGGACCAGGGAAAACCGGCATTGAACCACACTTCGCAGTAGGCCTTATCGTCTTTACCACGAGTGGTAGACGTAGCTTCGCCATCCTCCCCTATGAATACAAATGAAAAGGCTACACCCAGTACATTGGGGCTACCGAGTACATCTTCAAAAATATCGGGAGGAAGAAACCCCACTACCTGCACATCGGCCTGCGGATCCGCCGGTTCTAACCCGAAATCAAGGATCAGGCTTGGATTCAATCCCGTAGAAAGATCAAACAGACCGGCATCAATTGACACCGTTTTGCAGTATCCGCCTTTTTCCCACTTATCTAGCATGGCCGCATACACCGGCAGGGCATTGATGTCGCCGTCAAAACCCGGGGCAGTAGCCAGTGGCGCCACAAACGCGAAATCTACATCGTTAAGATCTCCATCGCCATTCCAGTTACGGCGCACATCACCTGGCACCCACCGCGATGAAAGCGTGGATACAAATTGCTGGTCTACCGTCTCTACGGTGGTGCCTCCTTGTGGAGCCTCGGTGTACATGCAGATGGCGTCGATTTTATAAGGAGAGTTTTGAAACAGCGTCTCATTTAGCAAGCCCTTAATATCCGAGCTGGAAACCCTGGCATTTCCCGATTTACCGGCGTGAATGCCCTTTAAGGCTTCGGGTACTTTGGCGCTAAGTGTTTTTGGCGCATCAGCAGAGGGTGTTTCCTCCAGTTTTGTGCAAGAGCCGATGGTAAACAGCACCACCGCTGTGATGACGAGAGTCAGATTTTTTTTCATGGTACGAATTGGTTTGAAGTTTCACATGGTAATAAAGTTACCTTTTTAAGGAAAGTATTAAAACAACCCCTTGAAATAATTAGGAAGATTTTATTAAAAAAGTGAGCCGGAAGACATCTTGATAAAAAATGGAATTCTGCCGGGTTAATTATTTCCGAAATAACAATTAGGGTTATACGAAAAGCAACCTTGTATCAGGAGAACAAGTTGTACACCACCCAGGATGCTATGTAGGCCAGGGCAGTCATGTAAATAAACTGCAGGATAGGGTATTTCCATCCTTTGGTTTCGCGGTACACTACTGCCAGGGTACTCATGCACTGCATGGCGAAAGCATAGAACATCAACAAGGAAAGCGCTACCGCAGGCGTATACATGGGGCCTCCGGTGTCGGGGTTAATTTCTTCCCGTAGGCGGTTTTTTATAGTCGTTTCGTCATCGGGGTCTGAGCCAATACTGTAGATGGTTGCCATGGTGCCTACGAAAACTTCCCTGGCGGCAAAGGATGTGATGATGGCAATTCCGATCTTCCAGTCGTAGCCCAGAGGCTCGATAAGTGGCTCTATGGTTTTGCCGAAGATGCCGGCATAGCTGTTTTCCAGGCGAACGGCAGCCGCTTTATTTTCAATTTCCTCCTCTTGAAGGTTTTCCGATTGTAACCGGTCACGCAGCTCTTGCTCGGCGCGCTCAATTCGGCCTTGGGGAAACGACGCCAGCACCCAAAGCACTATGGAGATGGCCAAGATCACCTTGCCTGCCTCGAATACAAATGTCCGGGATTTTTCATATATGGTGAGCCCCACGTGTTTCCACCTCGGAAATTTGTACAGCGGAAGCTCCATAATGAAATAGCTTTTCTCCCCCGTTTTTATTATGAATTTCAAAAACAAGGCCGATACGATGGCGGCTACGAATCCCAACAGGTACATGCCCATCAGGATAAGTCCCTGGACATTGAAAATGCCAAGTGTCTCTTTTTCAGGCACTACCAGGGCTATGAGAATGGTATATACCGGCAGGCGGGCCGAGCAACTCATAAGAGGCGTGACGAAAATGGTAATAAACCGCTCCTTCCAGTTGGCAATGGTACGAGTAGCCATGATAGCCGGTATCGCACAGGCTACGCCCGAAATCAGCGGTACCACACTTTTGCCGTTCAGGCCTACTTTTTTTAAGATGCGGTCCATGAGAAACACTACCCTCGACATGTAGCCTGACTCCTCCAGCAAAGAAATGAAGGCAAACAGAATGGCGATTTGCGGAATGAACATGACTACACCGCCAATGCCCGGCACAATGCCATTGGCCACCAGGTCTACCAGCAAACCTTCCGGGAGCACCTGCTGAAGCCAACTGCTGAGCTGGGCAAAACCGGAATCAATAAAATCCATGGGGTATGCTGCCCATGAAAAGATGGCCTGAAAAATCAGGAACAGAATGAAAAAGAATACTACATATCCAAAAACCTTATGGGTAAATACCTTATCAAGCCTGGCAGTGAGGTTTTTGCTTTTCGCCACATTAAACTCCACAGACTCTTTGATGAGCTTGTTGATCTTATCATAGCGGGCCAGTATCTCCCGCGATTGCACCAGCTCGTGGTTAAAATTATGTTGGGAATTGATCTCGAAAACCGCTTGCTTTTCTTCCGGCTTCAGGTGGTTCGAAAGCCTGCCCTGCTGAGCTATGAGCAGCGCTTCGTAGTCATTCTGGATATGAAAGAGCTGTTTGATTTCGCTGGTAACCTCCGGCGCAAATTCTGCGGTTTCGATAAATGACTTACCGGGGCGCGTGGTTTCAACAATTGCCTGCTTCAGCAGCGCTATTCCCTCACCATTCCTTGCATTGATCGACACTACAGGGATGCCCAACTCCCTGGCCAGCGTAAGGGGTTTTACCTTTTGGCCGAGATTATGCGATACGTCGAGCATATTCAGGGCGAGGATCACGGGAAAATCAAGATCCATCACCTGCGAAAAAAGGAGCAGGTTTCTTTTCAGATTAGACGCATCAGCGATGACCACCACCACATCAGGGCGGTCTTTGGAGTTTTTGTTTAGCAGAATATCGACAACCACTTTTTCGTCGATAGACCGCGGGTAAAGGCTGTATGTTCCGGGCAGATCAATAATCTCTGCCTTCACGTGGTCTCCCACTTTACAGTGTCCAGATTTTTTATCGACTGTTACTCCGGGAAAATTGCCGACTTTCTGGTTGAGGCCTGTGAGGTGATTGAATAAGGAAGACTTGCCTGAATTGGGGTTTCCAATCAGGGCTACTTTGAGGCTCTTCGTTGCAGGCATTATTCAATCAGGATATTAGATGCTTCGGAGTTCCGGAGTGAAAGGTTATATCCCGCTACATCTATGGCTACAGGATCTCCCAGGGGCGCAAAATAGTTTACCTTCACCTTCTCGCCAGGCAGGCACCCCATTTCCATCAACTTCAACGATATGATGTTGTCTAAAAACCCGGTAATTACTCCAAATTCTCCCGGTTTAAGGTCTGCTACGCTCCTGGACATCCTTGTTCTTATTTAGATTAATTTTAAAGAAGCAAATTAAAGGGAATATTCCGACATTTTCAATGCCTGGGAATTTTTTGTTCCGGATGGAAATGAATGTCCGTGGGCCGGAACCACAAAGAAGCCTCCACAGCGCGATTAACTCCCATGTCTCCCTCTCGCCTATCCTTTTTGTCTAACAGTTCGGTCAGAAAGTTAAACAATTCATTCCCCTAATGATGGCATTCACACCATTAGCTATGACTATTCTCGCCTTATCCTTGTTCTACAGTCCAAAATAAAACAAAACGATTATGAAGAAATTTAAGACCAATCTACAAATGAAAACAATATGGTTCGTGGCCATATTGCTATCTGCTGCTGTAGTGTTTTCCTCCTGCAGCGATGACGACGATAACGTAACCCCAATAGAGGAAGAAAAAAATATCGTTGAGCTGGCCCAGGAAACACCTGACCTCAGCACCCTGGTGACAGCCTTGCAAGCAGCTGACCTCGCTGGCACACTGGAAGGCACAGGCCCTTTCACCGTTTTTGCCCCCACAAATGCCGCCTTCGCAGCACTACCGGATGGCGTTCTTGAAGGACTGTTAGACGATCCTGAAGCCTTGGCAGATGTACTGCTCTACCACGTAGTGAGTGGCAATGTGCAGTCTTCGCAATTGTCGAACGGCCCGGTAGCCACACTACTCACGGGACAGTCTGTACAGGTTTCGATTTCGGGAGGTACGGTTACGCTGAACGGCAACTCTACCGTAACGTCCGCTGACATCTCCGCTTCCAACGGAACCATACACATCATCAACCAGGTATTGCTGCCCGAAGAAGGTGAAGAAGAGCCTGGTTCAATTGCTTCTATCGCAACAGCTACCGAAGATCTTTCTATCCTGGTAGAAATCCTTACTTCGCCCGGGTTCGAAGACCTGCTCGCAGCCGCGTCTGATGCCAGTGCTTCGCTTACCGTATTTGCGCCTACCGACGCTGCATTTGCCGCTTTGCTGGAAACACTTGGAAAGTCAGAACTTAGTGAAATTCCTACGAGTGTGGTCCGCGACATTGTAGAGTACCACATACTTGGCTCGGCAGCACCTTCATCTTCACTCGCCGACCAGCAGTATCCTACGCTTCTGGACGGGGAGTCAGTGACGGTTACGCTTGGTGATCCTGTGCTGATTGATGATGCCGAAGTAGTGATGCCCGACGTAGAGGCTTCAAATGGTATAGTACACGTGATCGACCAGGTGTTGCTGCCTTCAGTCTACAAAGCCTCACTGGGTACCATTGTGGAAGTGCCGCTGTTCAGCAACGACTTCACTACGCTGGTAGCCGCACTGAAAAAAGCCGATCTCGTTTCTACATTGATCGAGGGTGGCGATTTCACGGTGTTCGCTCCCACTAATGCGGCATTCGAAGCAGCAGGCATCACCTCACTCGATGGCCTGTCGGCAGAAGACCTCACTCCTATCCTGCTTTACCACGTAGTAAGCGGAAAAGTAATGTCGACTGACTTAGGCGATATCGCGGGCGGAGTAGTAACAACATTGAATGCCGACGGTTTTGCCAACTTCTACCTGAGCCTTGGAGAGCAAGTGTATATCAATGGCAGCAGCCAGGTGACATCCGTGGACATCGAAAAGGACAATGGTGTGATCCACGTGATCAACAAAACCTTGACACCTCCCACACAAACAGTAGTGGACATCGCTGTGGCACTCTCCACTGCCGAAGAGGGCGCAGAATTCACCACACTGGTGGCGCTGCTTACCGACCCGGCACAATCAGCGGTATTAGAGGCAATCAGCGATGAAGAGGGTAACTTCACCATCTTTGCACCTACTGATGCTGCCTTTGATGCGATCTCTGAAGTAACAGCCACACTCACTGACGAGCAGATATCAAATGTATTGAAATACCACGTGGTGCCCGGCAGAATTTTCTCTACCGACCTCAGCGATGGCATCACACCCGAAACAGTAAATGAAGAAACGATAACTGTGAACGTAGGCGAAGGTGTAACGCTCACCGACAAGAGCGGCGGCGATGACGCCAATGTAATTCAAGTAAACGTACACGGGATCAACGGAGTGATCCACGTAATAGACAAAGTTCTCATTCCTACATTATAATCTTAGGTTGGTTTTGTTGGGATGGTAAATCCGGGAAAGCCCGCGCATTCGTGCCGGGCTTTCTTCGTTTTTTAGCATTACGATGGGGGATTTTTTTGACCGGAAACCGCAAGTTCCAAACATTTGCAGCAAAACGGTGTTTACACTGAGCAAAAAGATTTACACACTTGGTAATCACAGACAAAACCGACAAAAAAGCAGGCGCAGAAAATAGAACAGCCTTTGATCATTCCGGAATCGACATGATTTACGAGGCCATTAGCACCCTTGAGCGCTATAAAAACCACGTCGGTGCTGCACCACAATCACCACTTTTTACTAACAGCTACAAAAAAAGATTTCTCGTAAAATACGGAGACAAAATGCAGCTAAAACGAGCCAGCGATATTGGCTGCTTTTATGCGGAGGGAAAGACAGTGTACCTCATTTCGATGGAAAACAACCGGAAATACCTGGTAGACCACACCCTGGAAGAGCTGGAAAGTCAGCTTCTCGACCCAAAACTGTTTTTCCGGATCAACAGGAAGTTTATCATTTCGATAGATGCCATAGCCGATATACGCGCTTATGCCAACAGTCGCCTCAAGGTCAACCCTGTGATGCCTACCGAACAGGAGCTGATCGTAAGCCGCCAGAAGGTGAATGAATTTAAAAAATGGATTGACCAGTAGCTTAGCCCAGGAGTTTTATCCTCGCAAATATATAATCAAGCGATTCTTCATTGAGCACCATTCGGTAGTGGCCTTGTCTGTCAACTAATTCGGGGTCATATCCGCGCTTGTTCAGGTAGCGGCCCGAGAGATGCTCATCAAACCAATGCACCAACCTGATCTGGTTGTTTTCAATTTCCAGGCAGGTGATTCCCCGCTTGCCAATGGCCGTGCCGGAGTTGAAGAGGCAGGGAATATGCAAAATGGCGTTGTAGAGATGGGCTTCCTGCTCCAGGTGCTTCTTTTTCCTGAAAATCTTCTTGAGCTCTTTTTTGTGCGACTTAATAGTCTTTTTTATTTCCTTCATCTGGTCTTCATCCGTTTCCTTGACGTACCGGCGGCATAGCGTTTCTATCTGCATCTTCAAGCGGTCAGCTTTAGAAAGCGACTCAAACAGCGGGCGATGGGTATGGCCAATCACCGACACCATCTGCTTAAATGCAGAATAGTGATACACTCTTTTTTCGATCTGGTATTGCTTGCGGCTGTTGTGCGCCACAGAGTAGTTATTGATTCGAAGTGGATTGGCCACATACTTCAAAAGCCAGCCCACCAGCCGGTTGTATTTGAAATAAAAAGGCGAAGCCTGGTGACCATGAAAGAGAAAAATATCTCCCCTGCTATGCTGCAGGATATAGGCATCGCGTGCGGGGAATTCCCGGTTGATCTCCTCGTTAAAGCCAAACTCCAGGTCGTGGTTGCCAAACGTTTTGAACAGAGCCTCCCGTTCATTGAATTTTTGGAAAAGATCAAACACATCATGCCACTTCTTCCGGATAGTTTCGTATGAAAACCGCTGTAATTCTTCAATATCGCCGTTGAGGAAAAGCTTGAAGCGGCCCTTATTGTAATGACTAAGTGCTGCCTTGAAGAGACCGGAATTGCGTTTGAAATCGTCCTTTCGCGTGCGGTCTCCGATATGAAGATCGCTAAAAACCACCCATTTGTCTTTCTTTTCAAAAGGGAGCTTCACAGCTGTTTTTACCAAATCGTCAAGCTGCCGGTAAATGTGTTTGATATGCACAGACTCAAAAATTCTAAAAGCGGTAAGTTGCATTTATTTCTCGTTTGCCGGTTTACTTTTCTGTTACCGGAATATTAAATTATTAAACTCCGTTTTCCCCAATTTAGCGATTCATTTATTAATCTTAATTTTATCGCATGAACTGGACCAATTACCACAGCCATTGTCATTATTGCGATGGAAAAATGCCCCCTGAAGAGCATATCCTGGCTGCCATTAGCCAGGGAGTGAAAGCGTACGGGTTCTCTTCTCACTGCCCGGTGCCCTTTGAAAACCCCTGGAGCCTGAAAAAAGAAGCACTCAACGACTACCTGACAGAAATTGACGCACTAAAATCCAAATACGCGCCGCAGATCGAAATTTACAAAAGCCTGGAAATTGATTATATCCCCGGGATGATCTCGCCAAACGGCGAACTGATAACCGGGGCCAAACTCGACTATACCATCGGTTCCGTTCACTTCGTAAAAGAACCGGCAAACGACTTTCTTTGGGAAATTGATAACACTACAGCCAAATTCAAGGACGGCCTGCAAACACTGTATCAGGGAGACATCCGGCAGGGAGTGCACGCCTACTATGCCGCTATCCGGGACATGGTGCGCAGCACGCCGCCAGACATCGTCGGCCATATCGACAAAATAAAAATGCACAACTCCACACAACCTTTTTTTGACGAAGACGAAGCGTGGTACAAAAAAGAAGTGCGGCAAACACTCGAAGAAATCAAAGCGGCTAAGCTCATAGTAGAAGTGAACACGCGCGGCATTTACAAAAAGCTCTCTGCCGACCCCTATCCCGGCCCTGTGGTTTTAAAAGAAATACAGCAGATGAACATTCCCGTGTGCCTCAACAGCGACTCTCACCACCCGCAGGAAATCACCAAAGAGTTTGAAAATGCGGCGACACTGCTAAAAAGTACCGGGTTCAAAAAAATGAGAATATTGTACCACGGCGAATGGACGGATGTAGCTTTCAGCGAACGAGGACTGACACTTTAAACATCTATTATTTTGTTCCGAATCTGGCATCCTGTGTCCAGCATCACCCTTGAAACCTCTTCCACCAGTGCTGGAATACGATCAGTGCCCACACCTGGGCATGAACATCGCCGGGATTCCACGAAAACAGCTTTTTCTTCAAGTTCCGAACGGCCTTTACATCAAAAACACCCTGCTCCGCTATAAACCGGTCGCTGAGCAAATCGTCTTTGATTATCCCCCGCAGCGAGCCCCTGAACCATCGCAACAGCGGTACTTCGAAGCCCTGCTTCGGCCGGTTGTAAAGTTCTGTAGGTAGCATTTCCCGGTAGGCGTCTTGCAGTATTCGCTTACGCATGTGGACATTTATTTTCGAGTCAGCCGGCAGTGAAAACACAAAGTCCACCACGTCTTTATCCAAAAACGGCACCCGCACCTCCAGCGCGTGGGCCATGGACATCAGATCGACCTTTTTCAGCATGTCGTTGGGTAGAACCAACTGCATATCAGCGAGCAGGATTTCATTAAAATCATTTTCCTTAGATAGCGAATGGAAGAGAGCATCCTTTCTCTCCAAAAACACTTGTCTTTCAAAATGCTTTTTAGACTCCTGGCTTAGCAGTCCAAACGCTGTTTTTTCGCTGGCCAAAGCTGCCCACTGCCAGTAGCGCTCCTTGATATCGGCGTGGAGCGCTTTGCTATACCGCGCTACCTGCCGAAAGGAATTCGTAATTGCGCTATTCCTGGATTGAGGCAAAAGAAAAGTAAATGGCCCGGCGATACGCAACAGGGTATTGGCAAAGTCGTGCCTGGAGGCCCGTAGGAAAGCCGAATGCTTGTTATAGCCTGAGAACAACTCATCGGCCCCGTCGCCCGAGAGGGCCACCGTGACATGCTCACGCGTCTTTTTACTTAAAATGAACACCGGTAAAGCAGACGAATCGGCAAAGGGCTGGTCGATTTTATCCAGCGCATCGAAAAGGTGATCTTCTATTTCTTTCGTAGTCAGCGAAAAAACCGTATGCCGTGTCCCAAATTTTTCGGCCACCAACTGCGCATAGTGTGTCTCGTCAAAAAAGGGTTCATCTGCATAGCCAATAGAAAAGGTGTGCAGGTCTTCTTTGTACTTCCGGGCAATACCGGTGATTACGGACGAATCGATACCCCCGCTGAGAAAGGCGCCGACAGGCACGTCGGCCACTAACCTTTTCTTCACAGAGGCGTCCATCAACTCCCTCAGCCGTTGCTGCTGTTGCTCGTAGCTAAGTTTTTGCAGGCTGAGCGAATCAGGGTGGTAGGGAATTTCATAGTAGGTCTTTACCTCCAGTTCTTTTTTTCGCACCCGCAAATAGCCTCCTGGCATCAGGACTTTCACATCCTTAAAAATAGTATGAGGCGCCGGAATATAGTTGAGCTGTAGATACGTGAAAAGCGATTCGAAATCAATTTTCCGGGCAATGCCATAGCTGACGATAGACTGCATTTCGGAGGCGAACAGAAACTTATCTTCGTCATATAAGTAGTAAAGCGGCTTGATGCCGTAGCGGTCGCGCGCCACAAAGAGTTCTTCTTTTTCCCTGTCGAAAATGGCAAAAGCAAAAAATCCGTTCAGCTTTTCCAGGCATGATTCGCGGTAGTGTATAAAAGCTTTCAGCAGTACTTCGGTATCAGAGCTGGTGGAGAAAGCCACTCCTTTGTTCATCAGATCAGCCCGCACCTCACGATAGTTATAGATTTCGCCATTGTAAACCATGATATACCGGCCCGTTTCGTCTTTCATGGGCTGGTTAGCCTCTTCCGAAAGATCGATAATCGAAAGCCGGCGATGTCCCAGGGCTGCGTTATCTTCGAAGTGTGTGCCAAAAGCATCCGGGCCGCGATGGTCCAGGCAGTGGGTGGCTTTGGCAAGGTTGATCATGTGTACCCTGCCCGCCATATTGAATGCAAAAATTCCGGTGATTCCGCACATAGTAGGCGGCAATGTATTATTTTTCGGGCTAAATCCACAGTAAGTACAGCTCCCGTGACTAAATTATCAACTAAGGGTTTTTCCTTGACATCTGTAAATAAAGACTGCATCGGCAGGAACAATGAAAATTTCCCTGGCACCATTCGTTTAAATGCCTCCAAAAATGGTGGGAGATTTTCATTTAGTATTCCAGGCATCGGACTTGCTTTCCTATGCCTGCTGATAATGGCATCTTGTGCTGGCACCAAATCGACATCCCGCTCTCAAAAAAGCCAGGTAGTAGTAACTCAGGCGCGTTCTTACCTGGGCGTACCCTACAAATACGGTGGCACTACGGTGTTGGGTATGGACTGTAGCGGACTTTTGATGCGAAGCTTCGAAGCCATCGATGTGTACATACCACGGTCTGCAGCGGCGCAAAGCAAAGCCGGAAAGCCCATTGGTTTGGAAATTATTCGTCCCGGAGACCTGGTATTTTTTGCTGGAAAAAAAGGGAGCCGGAAAGTGACCCATGCCGGCCTGGTGACAGAGGTGCGCAGCCGGGACGAGATTATCTTTATCCATGCCTCCACCAGCCGGGGAGTAGTGGAAGTAAACCTGATGTCTCCCTACTACCAAAAAATTTTCATCAAAGCCCGGCGAATTAAATTTTGACAATGTGGCAAATTGGAATATATTTGCCGTCCGAAATTTGGGGCATTAGCTCAGCTGGCTAGAGCGCCCCGATAGCCATCGGGGAGGTCATCGGT
>CAYUJK010000047.1:0-14471 GCA_964444895.1 uncultured Roseivirgaceae bacterium | reverse complement strand
GCATGCTCTATGAAGGAGAAAACGTGGGCGAAATAGAAGCGATATCCTACATTCGATCTCTGACAGAAGAAATCCAATACAGTGCCGGAAGAGAAGTCAATATCAACCTGAAACTTCCTGAAAAGCTTGAAATGGAGATTGAAAAGGTGGTAAGCCTGGGGCTGATCGTGAACGAACTGCTTACCAATAGTATCAAGCATGTGGACAGGGTGATAATGCTCCAAGTGGAAATGACCCTGTTGATTAGCAGTAACAGTTTTCACCTTACCTATAGGGACAATGGCCCTGGGGTAGCCCAGGATGTATGGATGTCGTCGGGCTCGTTTGGTAACCAGTTGGTGCAAATACAGAGTAAACAGTTGTCGGGAGAATTTACAGTCAGTAGTGACGATGGATTTAAATACGATCTCAGAGTTCCTGCCTGATGCCTATGACGTACATAAAGCGGTTTCTGGGAATGCACGCAAAAATTATTTTGTTTCCGTCATACTAACAATGCCCCCACAAGAAATTGTAGGGTAACCGTAAGTAAATTTCATGCTTTCATAAAAACGGCAGATACAATACTGCTGTGATAGGTATCTTAGGTAAAAATGTTTTTGCTATGAGACTCTTCCGTATTTTCTTTTTCTTGCTTGTAGCAACAGGACTTATCCTAGCCGGATGCTCTTCAGGCCCATCGTTTTGCGACTGTTTCGGGGGTAATCCGTTGGATAAGTCCCCATCATTGGTGGAGAAGTGTCAGAAAAAATTCAAGAACACTTCACCGGCTGAAATCACAAAGCGATTGATGGATGGAGAGTGTAAATAAGAAACTTAGATAATGAAAAAAGTCATTTACTGGGTGCAGCTAGTCTTATTTGCATCGGCTTGCCATCAATACGACGATGATGCAAAAACAGAAGGCGAACTGCCATCCAAACTAATAGTAGAAATCATCCAGATGGATTTTGATGTTCAAGGAAGTTCGGGAAGTGTCCGGGCCTTATTTGAGCACCAGGGAAGCGTATATTCGATTCGTTGGTCTGCTGGGGATAGATATTGGCAATTTGCAAATGTAATTTGTACACAGAAAGAAGAATTTGCAATTACAAGCCAGCCTGAAGAGACTGTCTCTGAAATCTGGAACAACGAAATAGACTCTGAGACTTCCAAATGGGGGATCGCATTCACTACGATAGTATTCGAGCCCTTTTCGATTGGCTTCAAATCCATCGAATTAATCAATCCCGGAAATAAATGGGCGCGCGAAGACTTGATGGGTGTCGATGAAATAATCGTATCCTTTCACCCGGAATATACCAAAATCAACTTTTCGCGCTGGGATATTAGTTTTTTCTCCACAGACCCTCGATATTTCAATAGCCAGGCGTATGCCGAGTACTACTTGAATCACCCGGAGCAGGTATTCGATATCATCGGGGTGATTTTCAATTCAAGGCTTCAGTCCGATTACTTCAATGTAGAAATTTATAAAACGAGCCTATGAAAACCGGATGTGTCCTTGCTCTTTTTGTTTTGATGGCGTTTTCTTCCTATGCACAGAAAAGGTACGTCCATCTTCACGGAGGCCCAAAGGTGGGGTTAAATGTGGTGATTCCTGATTACAACCTACAGTTTACCGATGAGTTGACCGAAGCACTTCGTTCGGGGTATGCCGGAGTATTTGTCGAGCTCGGACTTGGCAAAAACCTGGCGGTTCAGTCCGAGGGCTTAGTTGAGCAATTTAGCTTCAATTGGAAATACGGCGAATACCACCCTCATATCATTGAGAAGGTTTCTTACTTCAATATCCCTGTCATATTGAAGTGTAAATTCGGCGGCTTCTCAATTTACGGAGGATACCAGTGGGGCATTTTTAATTTTGCAGAAAGAAAGATGAAAGATCCCAAATACCATGACCCCACTGGACTTGGTGATTCGGAAATGCGTTGGTATGAATATAGCTGGCATAGCGCCAATGATATGTACACTAAATCGGCAAAGTCTGTGTTGGTAGGTATGGAATACACTTCTTCTTCCGGATTCGGCTGTTCACTGCGCTATGTACGAGGGTTAACAGATATCACCGTATCGGGTCTTGATTCCATCTATTCCGAGGACGACTACCTCTACAACACCTACATCTCTACCGGTATCCATTGGTCGTTTGGGGCTAAGCGGCGGTAAATGATTTACTGACCCTAAGCTTTTAATGTTCTACTGCTTCCCATTTTTTGTTTACAAGAAGCCAGCCGCGATTCATAAGAAAATTGATGAGGTTCGTAAAAAATTTTGTGCTGATTTTTGAGCTTGGAGTTAATTTCACTTGTCTTTATTTAAATAAAATTTGAAACATTCACAACCCCTTTAAACCTATGAGAACATTGCTATTTTTTGCGCTTATTGCTACAGGTCATAATTCGCTGGCACAGATGCCCAAAGACCCCGAAACTGGGAAATTCACTTACAAAGAAGTAGTTGAAGTGCCAGGTACGGCAGATCAACTTTATTTCAGGATGAAACAATGGCTGGCGTACAACAACTGGCAGATTGATATTGAACAGCCGGGTAGCTATCGTCTACAGGCAAGATTTCGCTACATGGATGTAAGCAGATCATCAGCAATACTATCGGGGTCTGACCGTAGCCAAGCAGGAAATGAAATACATGCAGCTTTGATATTGGAGGCAAAAAACGGAAAATTTCGTTACACATTCACGGATTTTCGAGAGGCAATTCTTGCTAACTCCAGCACTTCGTTTGGAATGGCAAGTGCCACATATATTCCGCTTGAGGAAGCTGCGTTGTCGAAAGGGATAATCAGAAGAGGGGGCGAAACGATGCCTGTATTCATAGAAAATCTGAAAATATACATGAATAAAAAACAAGATGAGTGGTAGGATATGAAATTCGGTACTCTTACCTGGATTTGTTTTCTGATTAATTTCACACTTCATGCTCAAAATACGGATGATGTGTTGGATAAATTTTATGACGTAACAGGCGGAAAAGAAAATTGGGAATCGCTTAAAAGTTATAAGACAGTTTATACATTAAAAGAGAGAGAGGGTGACTATGTAGAGGAATCTTCTTTCGGGTTTCCTGCCAGTCTGAAGGTAATTCAAACAACAAAGAAGGGGTTGGTGAATACGTATTCAATTGATGAAAATGAGGCGTATGAAATAGTGAATGGCCAGAAGGAGAGTTTTGAAGGCCAGTCGTTAAAGGACAAGAAGGAAACAGCCTTGTTTCTTCCACTGCTTTACTGCAAAGACTTTAAGCTTAATCTTGAAAACCTGGGCTTAAAAAGCCGACCTCTGGTGGGCGGGTGGAATTTCGGCAGCAACAACAACTGTGTTGCCATTCAAAGAAATTTTAAAAATGACGAGTACATTATCTACTACTTTGATACGGTTACTGGGTATTTGGTTCAGGAAATTAGTTCTAACGGAAGTTATAGAACCTACTTAAAGTATAAAGAAGTCAATAACTCAGGATTTCTTATTCCTACAAAAATAGTATCGTCTGGTGCAGGATTTTCCAGAACATACGATTTCGTTTCTGCAGAATTTACAAAAGGGGAAAAGTCCGCATTTGAGCATTTATTTATCGAGGAAGCGCTACCAAATTTCCAGGATAGTAGTGTTTCGTTGAACAGTGCTTACACAAGGAAGTTGGCCCTGGTTGTGGGAAATTCCAATTATGCCAATGGTGGTACGCTCAAGAACCCGATAAATGATGCGAGATCGATGCAAAACTCTCTTTTGAGTTTAGGTTTTGAGGTTATTAAATTAGAAAATGCTTCGCTTGATCAATTAAAGAAGGGTGTTGATGCTTTTGGCAAAAAGCTTCAGGAATATGAAGTTGGATTGTTTTATTATGCAGGACATGGGATCCAGTTTAACGGATCAAATTATCTGATTCCAGTCGAAGCAGATTTAAAGTATGAGCACCAGGTTGAATTTGACTGCTTATCTGCGGATAGAGTACTTCGTTTCATGGAGATTTCTAATAGCAAAGTAAACATTATCATTCTTGATGCCTGTAGAAATAACCCTTTTGAGCGAAGCTGGAGGAGAAGTGGTAATGGGCAAGGTTTGGCTTTTATAAATGCGCCAACAGGTACTTTAATAGCATACGCTACCTCTCCTGGTTCTACGGCAGACGACGGAAATAATGGGAATGGGTTGTACACGGAAGCCCTGCTCAAATATATGGTTACGCCCGGCATACCTATTGAACAAGTATTTAAACTGGTTAGAGCTGAGGTCGAGAGCAAGTCGCGGAACACTCAAACCCCATGGGAATCGACTTCGCTAAAGGGCGAATTTTGTTTTGTCTGTCAATAACCGATACTTCTCATTTTAAACACCAAAATGCGCGAAAGTCACGAAAAATTGCATCGCAATTTTCCAGACGTCAACGACGTCTCCCCTTTTGTGTTTTTAGCGTTTTTCGTTGTTCTTAAAAACTGCTGTTGCAATTCTTTCATGAGTTCCGGATTCATTTGCAAAATTTAGTGATAACGGATTTTTGTCGTTGGCCGGTACCTGGTGTCTCCGTGCACCTGTCTGCCGAACAGGCAGGTTAGTGGCATAAGAAAACCTGGTAAAGAAACGATACCACATCTTTCACGTCTCAATCCCCGCTTTTCACGAACTATTTTTTCTTCACATAGCGGCACTTCATTATTTCGCCTAAACAATATTTTTTACCATTAAACCTCAACTACCATGAAGCTAATAATTGCAACAAAGGCATTGTGCTGCCTTACGCCCTTCGGGTGGAGCCCAATGACTCTTTCGCGACGCTCAAAACCTTACACCATCTTAGGAGCAGGCCTATTGGCCCTTACAAGAAGCTTCCCGGAGTTGATAAGTAGATACAGAGGGTTCGTAAGAATCACTCTAAGCATTCGCTACACCTTCGATATATTCGGATAAAAATACTTACACCAACACCTATGAAAAACCATGCCATGAAAACGATTTTTCCATTACTCAAAACCATTTTAATGGGCCTTGTCATTGCCTTTTTAGCCATGTCATGTTCTAAAGACAACGAAAACCCGGTAGATGACCCAAAGAACGGCGATCCTGACACAGAAGAGCCCATAGATGAAAACCCGGACGACGATGAAGAAGATCCGGGAGAAGACGTAGAGACGATAGCAGAAGTGGATGTGCCTGGCAGCACAGCGAAAGCGGGTAACCTGCCAGCGCCGTCTGGCGATCTCTATCTATCACAAGGCGGAAGCAACATTTATACAATAAAGGGAAAAAAACTCAGGGTGTATGCGCCAGTGAGCCCTGGCGAAGTAGCCGGTTTTTACCTGAAAATTGAGGGAACAGACTATTACTACGATATCAGTGGAGCCGGCGGCTCAACCGGACGAATAGCCGCCCCCAATAAAAGAAAAGCCTCAGCCCTGGCAAGACCAACCACTACCAGTGGCAGGACAGCCGCTACCAGCGAAGAGGAAGAGGCGTATTTTGTAATTGACCTTTCAGATGGGCTGGGCCTGGACACACTGTGTATTTCCTATAGCTACTACAACAGCTCCGGCAGCATCAGCAATTCGGTAAGCAAGTGTGTGATCCCGCTTGAAACCGGCGGCGCCAACAGCGAATTTCTTAGTGCTAATGCGTGGGATATAGCTTCAAGCATTGATTATCTCGATGACGAACTGGTATATGAATCGGACGGATACGGAGACTCATACGATTATTTCGAATGGCCCTGTGAAAGTGGTTCTACCGTATGGCTGGAGTATAGTTTTGTGCCTGACGACTACACATTATCCTTTTTTCCAAATGGTACTGGTTATATCTATTCCAGTTTTACTTATACTGAAATTGACTATGATGCTTCGTATGAGCAATGCACACCCGTCTTTGAATTGATTTCAGAAGCCTATGAGCGCGATTTTATTTGGAGTTATGATGATGATTCAGGTCGATTGGCAGTGATTTATATCAATGAACATGGCGAGGTAGAGCACATAGATGACTCAGACGACTCGGAATTTCTCGAAGTTGAAATGGAGGGGGATAACCTGGTAGCTATAGATTATTTCGAAGGTATAGGTTATGACGATGAGGGGCAGGAATACACCTACAATAAATCTGTAACAATACTAATTCCAAAAGAATAGGAATACCTATTTGACGGCTTAAAAGGCCAATTTTTAAAGACAATTATTAAACAAAACAAGACTATGAAGACCATTAAATTCAACCTTATTTTTCTGGTGTTAACATTGTGCACCATAGCACCTTTCATGGCCGAAGCCACTATATGGAGAGTAAATAAATCAGATGCTACAGCAGACTTTGATGACACCCACACCGCCCACAACAGTCCTCTGGTGCTCAGTGGTGATACCCTGCACGTAGAGGGAGCTACGGATAGCTATACCAATTTTACCTGCACAAAAAGATTAGTGATCATCGGCCCGGGGTATTTTTTAAACATCAACCAAAAGTCGGCTAACCTGGTTCCTGCTACTATTAGTTCAATCACTTTTAATGCCGGATCGGAGGGGTCTGTTGTTACGGGGATGGTATTTGGTAACTTAACCAGTAGTGGGCCTACTATAAATGTCGATAACATAAGTATCGAACGGTGTTATATTGGACAAGTATGGTTGGCGCACGGTGTGGAAGGAATACGAATTATTGGAAACTATTTAAGGACGGTTGCCAAACTCACTAGTTCTATTATTGGTGAAGTGCATTTCAATCACAACATTGTTACCCAAAATATCAATCTGAATGCAAACAGCACCTTTACCTCCTGCAACAACAATATTTTTGAAGGCAGCAGCTACACCTTTCACGCTTACCACTTTCGAAACAACATCGTGATATCGGGCAGCGCCACGCTGAACATCACCACCGCCCACATGCAGAATAACATCGGCACAAACGGGGTCTTTAACTTCGCGGGTGGCAGCAATATCAATGTGAACGACATCAACTCCCTCTTTGTGGGCGGCGAAAGCCCGGATGCCAAATATATCCTGTCAGGGTCCTCAGCAGCCAAAGGTGCGGGCTTCGGTGGTGTGGACTGTGGTATATTCGGTACGGACACCCCATATCTTCTGTCGGGCATACCGCCTGTTCCTGCAATCACCCGGCTGGAGGTAGAAAATGCCGCGGGGGTAGATACCGGGCTGAAGATCAAAATGACAGTTACAGCGTACTAAGTCTCATTTTTTAGATACTGCTACTATGACTACGCGAAACATGTTTTTGCTCCTGGCGGTTTTGTTGCCGCTGGTAGCTTCGGCTAAGACGATCCAAAAGGCAGAGTATTTTTTCAATAATGATCCTGGCTTTGGTAATGGTACGCCCATTGAGGTGTCTGCTGAGGCCTCGCTTGAGTTGGATCTGGCAATCGCAATTCCCGACACCCTGCCCGATGGAATTAACACACTGTACCTCCGTTTCCAGGATTCGGAGCAGCACTGGTCGCTCACCCACTCCCGGGCGTTCATCAAGTACGGCGCCTCGATAGAAGGTTCCAAGATTGATCACATTGAGTACTTTTTCGATAGTGATCCGGGGTTTGGATTGGGACATTCGCTCCCTGTGGAAGAGGCTTCAGGCGAGGTGTTGATTGATTTTAATATCGACATGAGCGGATTGGAGAAGGGGTTTCATACCTTGTACATAAGGCCCAGAAATAAATACGGTCAATGGGGAATCTCCACTACACGTGTGTTTTACCTCAGGGAAACAGCCAGCGCCCATGATGTATTGATAGACTACGTAGAATATTTCATTGATACCGATCCGGGGTATGGCAATGGCATCAGCGTGCCTTTTACTCCTGCTGTGTCAATTTCGGAACTGGATTTTGAAGCGGATATTTCGGGACTGTCAATGGGAGAACATACGCTGCACGTGCGGGCTAAAAACACCAATGAGGTATGGAGCGCACCTTACTCGAAAGTTTTTTCTGTATGCAACCTGGCCGCACCGATCATAAGTGAGGTGGCCGACATAACAGCCACTGGATTCAAAATAATTTGGAACGAGGTGCCAGGGGCTACCAGTTACATAGTTGAGGTGAGTAAAGATGACTTCACTACCTTTTCGACGGTGACCGTTCCCGACACAGATGCTACAGGAACTAATTGGGAAAGAAATACAACCTTACAGGCGCGAGTCCGCGCGGTAGGCGAGTGTACATCCGAAAATTCCAATATTGTGTCCTTCACTACCAAATCCTGCGATATTCCGCCTAAGCCCGTCATTACATTAAGCAACAATCACACAGAAGCGGTGGCCCTGGTGTCCAGTTCTTCCTTTGGAAATGAGTGGTATCGTAATGGCACGCTCCTAGAATCCGAAGAGCCCGGTAACATTCTCATGGTAACAGAGCCCGGCGTGTACAAAGTGCAGGTAGTAGATGGTGAATGCGTGAGTGAGTTTTCGGACGAGGTCGTCATCGTAATCTCTGCACTGGGCGATGCCTTACCTGGCGGAATAACACTTTATCCAAACCCGGCTAAAGATCGGGTGACGATAGCAGGGCCGGACAATATCATGGACTACAAGCTCACAGATGCTGCCGGAAGAGAGCAGAGGATAGTATTTCGCTCAGAGGGCGGGCAGTATTCGGCCAATGTGCAGCACTTGTCGCCCGGCGCCTACCTGCTTTTCCTTAATGACGGCTCCTCGCACAAGTACATCCGATTTTTCAAAAAATAATCATTACAGATATGCGAACTCAACCCATTCAAATATTTAACCTCCTCCTTTTCTGTACATCAATCATAGTTTTGACTTCATTGGCCGGATGCGGCGGTGGCGACGACGGCCCTTCCGGATCCCGCCAAGATGAAGTGAGAAATGCCCTTACCTCGGGAACCTGGAAGGTAAACACCGTGACGGTAGATGGGATAGACCGTACCGATATGTTTGAAGGTATGACGCTCAGTTTTACCTCGACAAACTTTTCATCTACCAATGCAATACCCGTATGGCCAGTAGGTGGCACCTGGGTATTTACGGATGAAACAGCAACGGAATTTCTACGAGGCGATGGCATTGTAGTGACTATCCTCGAAGCGACCAATGCCTCACTACAACTTGAGCTATTCTGGAGCAGGACTACCCTGGGATCGGACGGTCGTACTTCATCGATCAGGGGAGAACATGTGTTCCGTTTTGGGAAGTGAGTTTTTATTAACCTTAAAATGATGACAACTATGAAAACATATGTTAATACTGTAAAAGATAATCTAAAACCTCTTTGGTGTATATTAGCCTTAGCGGTCATGACTACAACCGTTGCTGCGTATGCACAGGACGGAGAAATAAAGTACACAGATTTGACAAATCTTCAGAGCCGTTCCGGTGAATACTCGTCGTATATCGCCAAAGACGGCTCTGTATATAATGTTGGTGACAGACTCACTATTGGTTTACCTTCTTCGAACAACATGTTTGCCTTTATATGGGAAGGGGATGGAATATTGATTACACCAACAAACGTAGGAGCGGTGCTCAGTGGAAACGAAACCGAAATCAAAAGAATATACATCGGTGGGAATAAGCGGTCCGGCTTTCAGGTTTGGTTTAGAACTAAGGGATTAACCGGGCTTGCCAACTACTCGATTCAAATTGAAAAAGCAATTGAAACAGGAGAAATTAAATCTTTTGGTATGAGTAGTGATGAGGCTTTAGCAGAATTAAAAAAGGCAAAAGACAAACTTGACTTGGGATTGATCGATCAGCAAAAGTACGATAGCCTGAAGGTTGCGTTGTCTCAATATATAAAATGACCTTAGATGGAAAATCAATTCACCAACTTCATCAAGCCCTATCTTTCATGGATTGATAGCGGCGTATTTTTTGGCAAGCCTTTTCGATGGCTTTATGCGGCTTTCGCCGTGCTAAACCTGTTAAACCCCGTGTTTGTATTAATCACAGGAATAAACAACAGGGTGTTTGAGATGTCTTTCAAGTTCGGTTTTGCCTTTATTCTGCTGTGGATGGCGATCGCATTTGCCTCCTGGGTGGGATTCCAGGTCTGGTGGAACCGCAGGGTTCTCCTGCCGGATAGCCCGGAAAGCACCGACGAATTTGTAGCCACACCGGTAGTGGCCCACCTGCTTCAAACTGTCGGCGAGTGGATAGGATCATGGGTCGCTATCGTAGGCACCTTCTTCTCACTGGTCATTAGTATTGTGTTGGGAGATGAGGCTTACTACCTGGCGGGCAACCTCGGGCTGGGTTTTCTGGGTGGAGGCGGTTTCCTTTTCTCATTTGTCTTTCCTGTGGTGGGCTACCTTATTATTGTTTTTTCCAGGTTTCTGAGCGAACAGGTAAAGGTATTGGCAGCGATAGCTAATAATACGAAGAAGTAGTGGAGTAACTTTCATCTACACCCTTGAAAGGAAAGAGTAGAAAATAATTATCAACATTCTAAAATCCATTAGTCATGAAATTATTTATAGCATTACAATCACTATGTGTGTTTGTTGTCTTGCTTACTGGTTGCTCTGGCAATCAGAGTGGGGTTTCGTCCAAATATGATTTAAGCACGCCGCAAAGTGCCATCGAAGCTCTGTTCGAAATGATACGCACAAATGACAGTACCGCCTTCATGAGTATGATCGCCACACGTGAAGATATAATGTCGTATGCTATTGAATCGGATAGCCTTAAACCCCAAAAAAGCAGAAGAAACCAGCAACAGTTAAAGGAGTTCGTTGATGATCTTACTGATCGGCAGCTAAAAGATCGTCATCTCTATTTGAAAAGATTCATAGACATACGTGAAGACGGAGTAGCAGATGGAATAAAAGAATGGAAAGACGTAATATTTGTCAGGGCAACTTATGAACGTACTGAAGATCCCCTTGAGCAGAAATACCCTCAAGTTGAGTTCAAGTATAATGACTTTATGGGAAGTGTCTCATTCGGTTCAGTTCTAATTAAAAGTAAGAGAGGATGGGTGATCGCTAGGCCTGGTTTCTATTCAAATATGGAGTTTAAGAAAATGGTTCATGTGTCTATGGGAAAAATGTTCTAATAGTATGCTCATCTGTGATAAAAATTCAATAAAGAATGAAAAAATTAGCACTATTAATATTCGGCTTTTTAGTGGCAGTTTATGGCCATGCCCAGGTTGTAACGGTTGGCGCGTCAGAACCTGATGCAAAAATTATAGTTGACGGGCAGACCCTCGGCACAGGGACTTTGAAAGTAAAAGTACCCAAAGATGCATGTGTGAATGTGAAAATACAGAAAGTTGGGTTTCTTAACTACGAGCAAGACTACTGTAATAAAAAGGATAGAATACTGAGGAAGTATCAGAATATAATCGGTGACTTTTCCGCCCGGTTGGGTGGTGGATAGATGAATTAATAGTATGAAAAATCATTACGTAGTCAGACGGCATTTACTTTTCTTTTTGTTTGTCTTAGCGTTTGACGCGTCCTATTCGCAGTCAGAATGGGCGCTGCAAAAAAAAGGCCTGTATGGTGAAGCAGTAATAAAAGCCCGTGAAGAATACGCCGAGCTAAGCAGATTAAATGCACTTCCCGATTCCAACCCCGAGCACCTCAGAGATACCTTGTATGCACGGTACATAGGTACTCCCTACAGAGTTTTGTTTCTGAATGATCATTATGAAGAGGCACTACAGATAGCCCAGAAATCTGCTGCTATTTGGGAACGGTCTTATGATGGGACCAACAAACTAAGGTACCTGATTGCGTTGCGTGATCTTGCACAGGCATACGCGTATTCCGGCTATCCTGGCGAAGCAGAGGCGACCCTGGATAAGATGGTAGATATTGGTCTCACTTATCCTGTGAAGGTACTGGAACAGCCATTTATTTCTTATTTGCCTTACACGGAAGTAACAACCCTTTACCAATTTATCGGTCGCTTGGGTAAAGCCGAGATTGAGCACCAAAAAGCTGTGACTTTCTATTACCAGCATGTGATCCAATCAGACAGGAAGATCAATAATCTGGCAAATTCATTGATAAATATTTCTGACTATTCGATGATGGAGCGTTACTTCTACGCTGTAAATGAGATGGCCGTTTTTTACCAGAACACCGGGCATTACCACAAACACGAGCTTTTGCTACGGCGATTTGAAGAGGTGGCTACCACAAAATTTGGAGAAAACTCGCCCACACATGCCATTTGGATCAGCCAGATAGTTGTTCCCTATGCACACATGGGTAGATTTGAGTATGCAGAAGAGAACTTGAAAAAAGCCGAAAAAATTTTCTCTGATCATAAAAAAACAAAGAAAATACACTATAGTCACATACTCAATAACCACGGTATTATTTTGATGCTAAAGGGAGAGTTTGATCTGGCAGAAAAGTACTTCAACGAGGCGATCTCAATTGCCAGTAAAAAAGGTAGACAGACGAGGGAGATTGGCGGATTTCACCATTTTATGCCCGGGAATCTTGCTGGTTCCTACCTTATGCAGGGAAGGTTAGAGGAAGCCCGGTCTCTACAAGAGAAAAATATGACTCTGTATAAAAACGAAAAGGCTCATCTTGGTAGCTTCATTCGTTACGACGGATGGTTCCAGACTTTACAGCTACAGCTGGGGATTTGCCACTTGCGTTTGAACCAGCTCGATTCTGCTGAAAAATACCTGACGAGTGTATACAGGTACAATTTAAGCCAACATCAGAGAGCGTATACAGCCCGAATGTTGGCACGACTATACAAAATGCAGTCAAATTATACACTTGCCCGGGAATACTACAATTCCGCTTTGCAAACACATCTCGACTTTCTCGAACATAATTTCTTTCGCTTTTCTGAGCTTGAACGAGCTGACTTATTCAATGAAGTGAGTTCACTACTAAATGAGTTTAATGCCTTTGCTACGCAGTATTCAAGTGATATTCCTGAGGTGCTCGGAGACATGTATAACTACCAATTGCTGTGTAAGTCAGTTCTGTTTTATTCTTCCCGGGAAGTGTTGGAGAGCATTATGAATAGTGGAGACGAACTATTGATTGCCGAGTATCGGAAATGGAAAACGGAAAAAGATTTCCTGTTTAAAGTATATCAAATGAGTGATGAAGATAAACACCAAAAGAATATCGATCAACTTGCTTTGGAAGAAGACTTAAATGAACTCGAAAAAGCACTGGCTGTGAGGTCTCAAGCTATGGGGAGTGGGTTTTTACAGAAAAAGAAAACCTGGCTTGATATCAACGCTAAACTTTTACCCGGTGAAGCAGCAGTGGAGATAATTCGCATAGAAAATAAAGACGGGTATGGCGCGGGTGAAGTGTCATACGCCGCCTTATTGATCACGGCCTCCTCTACTCAGCCAATGTTGATACTACTACAGAATGGAAACGAACTTGAAGGGCGGGCATTAAGATACTATAGCAACTATGTCAAATTAGGCTCAACTGATCCCTACTTGTATGAGCAATATTGGGATAAAATAGCAAGCAAAATTGGAAGAATAAAAACCTTATATTTTGCCCCTGATGGAGTTTATAATAAAATTAACCTAAACACACTCTACAATTCCCAGACAAAGAAATACCTGATAGAAGAGATTGAGTTGATCACAGTGATGAATACTAAAGAAGTCTTGTCGCGAAACTCGCAAAAAAAAGGACCCAGCGATGTTCATCTCTTTGGATTTCCCGATTATGATGGCGAAGCCGGTGCTGATACCATTGATACAGAAAGGAGTAGTGTGGCGATATTGGATAGTTTGCGGACATTTTTATCTGGCGGTAGAATTACAAAATTGCCAGGTACTCGGACAGAAGTTTTGAGCATTGAGTCTGGCTTAGGAGAGGAAATCGGAGTAACTAGGTACTTGGATGGAGAAGCGAGTGAAACAAATTTGAAAAAGCTTCAATCGCCAAATGTAGTCCACATAGCCACACATGGTTTTTTCTTAGAGGATTCGGAGGCACTTCTCGAAAAAGACGGCTTGCTGGGGATAACCCGACGGCAACTGTTGGAGAATCCCCTATTCCGCTCAGGATTGCTACTTGCCGGGGCACAGCAGTCTCTTGATGGTACAATATTCGGAGAAGATGATGGGATACTGACGTCCTATGAAGCGATGAACCTTCAGCTATTCGAAACTGATCTGGTAGTACTTTCTGCTTGTGAAACGGGTCTCGGAGACATAAAAAACGGGGAAGGTGTTTACGGGCTGCAGCGAGCCTTTCAGGCAGCCGGCGCGAAGGCAGTGTTAATGAGTCTTTGGCGGGTCGATGATAATGCTAGCCAGGAATTAATGACGACGTTCTACAAACAGTGGCTTTTGACTGGCAATAAGCAAAAAGCCTTTATTTCTGCACAAAAAATACTAATGAAAAAATACAAAGCTCCTTTTTTCTGGGGGGCGTTTGTGATGATGGGTGAGTAGCTCCAGTAAGCTTAACAACTCCCTCTCACTCCCCCTTCGCCTCTTCCCAATACCTGTCCATTTCTTCCAGGTTCATTTCACCAATGGTT
>CAYUJK010000046.1:0-14569 GCA_964444895.1 uncultured Roseivirgaceae bacterium | reverse complement strand
CTCCCTTCGCAACCTAAAGTCTCGGTGATCGAACTCGACAAGAAAGACACGCCGCTGGCAAAAGCATCGATCTTCAAGCTAGGTGAAGATGGAAAAGCTACCCAGGTATTTAGTGGCGACGTAGTGCCCTGGGGCGATTATTTCAAATACCACTATGTGAAATTTGACTTTACTTCGGTAAATACACCCGGCATCTACTACATTCAGTATGGCGATTTTAAGACCAATAATTTTATCATAGACGATGGCGTTTACGACAAGATCACCGATGCCACCAGCGATATCTGGATACCCATACACATGAACCACATGTATGTAAAGGAAGGCTACAGGGTGTGGCACGGCGAGCCTTTTAAGGAAGGATACCTGCAGGCCCCGCCAAATACCGACCATTTTGACATCCACGCACAGGGCCCTACAACCGACACGAAATACAAGGCGCTGGAGTTGATCCCCGGGTTGAACGTAGGCGGATTCTTCGATGCCGGAGATTTTGATATCGAAACTGGGTCGAACATCAGCGTGGTGCAGAACTTTGTGCAGACCTGGGAGTATTTCAAGCCCCTGCGCGACCAGACTTTTGTAGACCAGGAACAACGCTATGTGGCCCTGCACCGCCCGGATGGAACCCCGGACATTTTGCAGTTTATCGAGCATGGAACGCTTAACCTCGTGGCACAGGCAGAGATTATCGGCCACATGGCACAAACGCTCTCTAACTCTGTGTTGCACAACTACCACCACCTTGGCGATGCCGCCTCCATTACAGACGGCCTTCCGTACAATCCTGAGCTTGGCCCTTACGAAGTTGCAGCCGATGGTAAATCAAGCGGAGTGAAGGATGATATGTGGGCATTCACAAGCCGCGTTGCCAGCCGCGATCTCCGGGCGGCTACAATGTTTGCCGCAGCAAGCCGGGCCCTGAAGGGATACAACGACGACCTTTCGGCAAGGGCCTTGGTACAGTCAAAAAGATTGCTGAAAGAAGCCACAGAATTGCTTGCCAACCAGCCGCAACAGGAGCAGTCCTGGTGGGGCAGGTCAGCAGATGTGGGCACTAACCTTCAGCTGTACATCTCTACCGGAGAACAGCAATATGCCGATAAATTTCTGGAGCTATTATGGCCGGCGCTTGACGACAACGTCAGCTTCGTGATTTTGACGGCACTGCACGGCATACCGCACATGGACGCATCCTACAAAGAAAAGCTTCGGCCTTATGTTGTAAAATACAAAGACTACGTTGATTCGCTTGAAAGAGACAATCCGTATGGCGTGCCCATTGGTCTCGGCAACTGGGCCGGTGGCGGGTTCATCGTGAACTTTGGCACCACCATCTGCTTTGCCAACCAGCATTTTCCCGATATTATCGACGCCAGCCATGCGTTCAAAACCACCAACTGGCTGTTTGGTTGCCATCCGTACCACAACTATTCGCTGGTGGCTACTGTAGGCGCTGCCCGCCCCAAGGAGGTGTTTTACGGCAACAACAGGGCTGATTTTTCCTTTATTCCGGGAAATGTGGCCCCGGGCATATTGTTCAGGAAACCCGACCACTTTGAAAACTACGACGACTGGCCATTCCTGTGGGGACAAAATGAGGGCACGATTGGCGGCAACACCAGCTACCTGATTTTCGGATCAGCTTTTAAGAATTTAATTAAGTAAAACCATAAATCACCTAAACTAATGAACTACAATCTCGCCAACACGGCCAAGACATTTGTCCTGGCCACTTTACTCGCTTTTTCTGCGCCGGCAGTGGCGCAGGATGGCACGATCTATCCGCTTGAAGCTCCTGACGAGCCAAATGCGATACCACTCGGCACGGGTGGTGTAGAAGACCAGCCCGCTCCGGAAACCTGGTTTCGCCAGTGGGGCGACCCCATGGCGCGCAACATCTCCAAAGCTACCCTCACCCCTTTTCTGCCTGAGCCCGGCAAGGCAAACGGCGCCGCCGTGATCGTGGCGCCCGGCGGTGGCTTCAGGTGGCTATCAATGGGCAATGAGGGCTGGGAAGTAGCCCAGGCCCTCGCTGAGCAGGGAATCGCTGCCTTTGTACTCAAGTACCGGCTCTTCCCTACCCCGGAGTCGCTCGATGGCTTTAAGGAATCAATGAACAGAACCTTCGCCGCCGCTGGCGACACTTCCCGTTCTGCACCAAGCGAGGAACCGGCAAGCAGGCCTCGTCCGCGATGGGACTTATCTAACCAGCTCGAGGATGCAGAGGCTGCTTATGCCATGATCCTTGACCGGGCGGAAGAGTGGGGTGTAGATACGGACCGAATAGGCATGATCGGCTTCTCGGCCGGCGCCGGCCTCACTATGCACAGCACCCTGAACTCCAAGACGATGAAGCTGGCCTTTATCGGCCCGATCTATGGCGGCATGGGCCCCGTAGAGGTGCCGAAGGACGCGCCGCCGATGTTCAATGTGATCGCTACTGACGACTTCCTCTTCATGGGGCAGTTTGGGGTGATAGAATCATGGCACAAAGCGGGCATACCGGTAGAGTTTCACCTCTACCAGAATGGCGGCCACGGTTTTGGCCTCGGCAATCCGGGGCGTACCAGCAATCGCTGGTTCGACGCCTTCATGCACTGGCTGGACGTGAACGGCTTTCTAAAGCCCGACTAAAAACGTTTCAACGCTTACTGTAGAGTAAGGGAAAGACATTTTAAAAAGCCCCTGTATGCTGACTGGTATGCAGGGGTTTTTTTGTATCTGATGATGGGCAGTGCAATTTTGACTCAGATTGAGATCTGAGTTTATCGGGTCTATTTCTCCTTTTTATAGGCGATGGCCTCACTTATCAACTCTTTAAAAGCCCCGGCGTTCAATTGTTCGCCTTTGTTGATGTTGATGGCCCTGGTTTTCTTTGCATCCAGGCCGCTGTTGAAGAGGCTGTGTGTATCCTCCAAAGCCGCACCATCAAAGAAATTGACCCCTACATGTGCCTTAAAAGCGCCGGGGCTACAGATCATGCCCTCGGAAATTGAAAATACCGGTGAATTCCATTTCCATTCTTCGATAATATCGGGGGCTGCCTCGTGGATGAGTTTACGCAGTTGCGAAATGACTTCCCCCCTCCAGTCATCGGCTTTTGCGATATACTGATCGATTTTTTCAGATGCTTCCATAGATAATAAAGTTAGTCATTGATTTTCGATGGATGATTTCTCCCGGGAAAACGCCTGACCATCATTGAGCATTCCGTACAAGCACTTGGCCGCCTACGCTTCCGTCGATTTTTTGTGGCTCATTGGCCAGCTTCGTAATACAGCACCATTGCCCCTGAGTCAAAGCGTTTTGTCTCAAGGAGTGTCAGGCTTATTCTGTTCCCCGTCTCCTTAAATAATGGCAAACCACTCCCTGCTATCACCGGATGAACACACAATTGATACTGATCGATCAAGCCGAGTTGTGTTAAAGATACGATTAAGCCCGGGCTGCCCACGAAAATATCTTTGCCGGACTGCTGCTTCAGTGCGGAAACTTCCTCTGCAATACCCCTACTTGCCAGTGTGGCTGTTTCCCACCCTGCAATTGCCGGGTCGGTGGGCTTCAGCGTGCGCGAAAAAACAATTTTTGGAATCCTGTCCATGGCCTCGGCAAAGTCGTCCATGGACTTATCACCGGAAGGATTTATGACCAGATCTCGCCAGTACAGCATGAGTTCGTAGGTAGTTCGACCATATAAAATAACCCCTGCATCGCGCAGCAGGTCAGCGTAGTGCTGATGAATTTCCTCGTCCGGAACTATTGCCGTGTGATCACAAAATCCATCAATTGTCATGTTGATCGCTGCAATTACCTTTCTCATATTGTTCACTTTTTGTGTTCGTTACCGGGATTTCTCCGAAGGCATTTTGTTTTCCAAGACCAGGTAAACCACGTGCGCATATTTTTCGCTTCTTGTGGTCTCCGCGAGATGCCTGGCAATAAAATTAGTACAAATTACTCTTTTCCCGGGCTACTGCGTCATGGCAAATGCGACAATACAAACGGGTGATGGCGACAGTTTTTGTGATATGTCGGATGTAGAACGCCATAAAATTGTCATTTACACTCGACAAAAACGAGGTTTTTTTGTCAGGTAGAAAAGACAAAAACCTGATTCGTATGGCAGTTTTTATTTTTCTGTGAAAAGAATCGATCAATAACCTCTTTGCGTGCACAGCAGTCGTTTCCGCGATAACGACTTGAACAAACATCGTGAGGCACTTTGGAACATTGTGGCAGACTGGCTAAATTCAACGTCATAAAACTGCGGGCAACCATCCCCTGCCGCCTAAAATCAAATTATTATGGAATGGAAATTTGAAAAAATCATATCTACCGATAAAGAACTCCGCGACATCATGGGGTATCCCAACGAGATCGTCACCCGGAAAACGATAGATCACATTGATGAGCACTGCCAACGTTTCATCGAAAAATCGCCCTTTATCGCCATCGCTACTTCTGACTCGCGTGGCAATTTCGATGTGTCTCCAAAAGGCGATCCTGCGGGGTTCGTGAAAATACTGAGCGACAAAGTGCTGGCCATACCGGACAGACCCGGAAACCGGAAAGCAGATACGCTAAGTAACCTCATCCAAAACCCAAACGTGGGGTTGATTTTTTTAATCCCGGGAATAAAGGAAACATTGCGGGTGAACGGATCCGCTAAAATAGTGAGGGATGAAAAGGTGTTGGAGCTGCTGTCTTGCCAGGGCAAAGCGCCTTCCTTTGCCATCATCGTGGAAGTAAAAGAAGCCTTCATGCACTGCGCCAAATGCATGATCAGGTCCAATCTATGGATGGGCGTTGACGACACCAAAGAACGAACCGTGGCCTCATTGGCCAAAACGTTGGTTGACCATGGAAAACTCGACATTCCTTACGAAGAACTGGATGGCATGATTAAAGACGATGAAAGGACCAATTTGTATTAAACCCACAATGCGCATAAGCGCCCTCTCGCAGCGTTCGAATGAAAATAGTAGTGCACCATAAAATTTCTGATTTGTACAGAACCCTGGGTTTGCCTTTTGATCAGGAAATTGATTTTACCATTCTCCCCATTCCCGAAATTCATCCTCAAATCCCATTTAAATCTCCCGTTTTAAGAGCGGACTACTTTTCCTTTATTTTAACGGTAAACGGCTCAGGGGTGTATTTTCTTGATGACAACCAATTTCCATTCGATTCCGGAACTTTTTATTTTACGAATCCCGGACATATCAAGTCCTATGAATTAAATGACTCAAAAGATGCGTATATCATCACCTTAACAGAAAATTTTCTTCGGGAATACGTACACCTGGATGTTTATACTGAGTTTCCTTTCCTGTTGGCTGAAATATCGCCCCCGGTAAAACTACCGGCAAATGATTTCGAGGAATTTACGATTCTTTACAAGCATATATTAGCCGAATTTGACAAGCACTCTGAATACAAAAGCAAAATTCTGGGAAGCCTGGTTTTGGTGTTGCTTCTAAAAATAAAGGAGAAATTCTGGTCGGAATACAATCCAATAGAGGAAGGAAAAAGGAATTCACAAATTGTAAAAACATTCAAGCAACTGTTGGAGTCGGAGTTCAAAAAACTGATGAAAAGCGAGCAAAATGATGGCAAATTGCAGGTTCAACATTTTGCAGAAAGTTTGAATTTGCATCCTAACTACTTGAACTCTGTCATAAAAAGCAAGACCGGTAGAACGGTAAATGACTGGATTTCCAAACGAACCCTGAGTTTAGCTAAAAACCTTCTGATGAGCACCCAGCTTTCTTCAAAAGAAATAGCCTATATATTAGGTTTTAGCGAACCCACCCATTTTAGTCGGTTTTTTAGAAAGCATACCCGGCTTTCACCCGGTGCATTTCGAAAATCAACTAAAGCATAGGCCGATCTTTGAAATGGGTCATTTCTTATTTGATTGAGGTTGCTTCATACAATTCGTTAGCCCTTTCCTTTGTCATTACACCTATAGATGCAAGCACATTGAAAATTATTAAAAAGAGAAAAACATGACAAAGAGAAAAATAGGAAACAGCGATCTGCGAGTTTTTCCCATCGGACTGGGCACCATGGGTATGTCAGAGTTTTACGGGCAAACGAGCGACGAACAATCCATCAACACAATCCACAAGGCCATTGAGCTGGGTGTTGATTTTTTTGATACTGCTGATATGTATGGCAGCGGACACAATGAAGAATTACTGGGAAAAGCTTTAAAAGGGAGATTTGGAAGCATTACCCTGGCTACAAAATTTGCGATGCAACGAGGGTCAAAAGGGGAATTCCTTGGGCTGAGTGGCAAACCTGAATATGTAAAACAAGCCTGTGAAGCCAGCCTGAAAAGATTGGGCGTAGATACGATCGACTTGTACTACTACCACCGGGTAGACCCTAATACGCCAATTGAAGATACTGTGGGTGCAATGGCAGAGCTGGTAAAAGAAGGGAAAGTCAGGTATCTCGGACTATCAGAAGTAAAAGGGGAAACCCTCAGAAGAGCACACGTTGTTCATCCGATTTCTGCCGTACAGTCGGAGTATTCAATCTGGACCCGCGACATTGAAGAGGCAAACTTGAAAGATTGCCGTGAGTTGGGGGTTTCTACGGTGGCTTACAGCCCGCTCGGCAGAGGAATATTAACCGGGAAATTCAATAAAATTGAAGATGCGAATGACTACCGGTACCACTTGCCGAGAATGCAAGCGGAAAATTTTGAAGCAAATAAAAAGATAGTAGAAACGGTAGAAGAAATAGCCGCATCAAAAAAGGTAAAAGCGTCGCAGGTAGCGCTTGCCTGGGTGCTGGCAAAAGGGGAAGACATCGTTCCAATTCCTGGCACAAAAAGGGAAAAATATTTAATCGAAAATGTGGAGGCCCTGAAAATTGAATTGAGCAATGACGAACTCAATGAGCTGGATAAATTGTACAACCTTGTCAAAGGCAATCGATACGACGACTACTCAATGGCTGCTACGCTACAGTAGAAAAGCTATTAATTGTATATTGCTAAAAAGAAACCTGGCAAGGTAAAAATGTGGCAAGCATATTCAGAGGTTTGTGAATATGTTCCTGTTGGAGAAATTGCTGAGTCGAAAGAATTGTTTTCTGAATTTACGCCGTTATAGGGTAACATGAAGGGCCAAAATATGGTGCAACGAGCCCATATAGGTAAGCATGGTTGTGTGCAGCTTCCTGTCTTCACTTTAGCCTTCTCATCAGCGGAAAAGACCCCGCTACCAAAATATTCAGAAACAGATATATTTGCGTTAAAACAAGAAAAAGCCAAACGCAACCCTGGAACGTATGAGTACAATTTTACGACAGCAAATAGAGCGAATTACGCCGCTCTCCGACGAGGAATTCGACTATGTACTGACTCACTTTACCGGGCGAAAATTCAAAAAACATCAGTTTCTGGTCCAGAGCGGGCTGCCTGTAAAGTACGACTACTTTATCGTAGATGGTTGCCTGAAATCGTACCATACAGACGACGATGGCAAAAGGCACATCATACAGTTTGGGATGCGGGATTGGTGGATTACGGACTATCAGGCTTACTACAATCAGACCCTGGCCACTATCGACATCGACTGCCTGGAAGACACCGAAGTGCTCTGCCTGTCTTACGATAACCGGGAGAAACTTTGCGCTGAGCTGCACAAGATAGAACACTTCTTCAGGAAGAAAACCAATACGCGAAATGTGGCTCTTCAGCAGCGCATCCTTTCGCTCATGAGCAATAACGCCAAAGAGCGATACGACAAATTGCTGGAGCAGTACCCCCAGCTTTTTCAAAAAGTACCCAAGCACTTGATCGCCTCGTACCTGGGCGTAACGAGGGAAACCCTGAGCCGCTTCAATTCTGCTGCGAAATAATGTGATCTACCTCACACCAAAGATGTGCGGTATGTCCTTTCCAATGGACCTCAAGAGAGTGAATTTTGAGCCATCATTTTAAATCAAAAAATTATGGCAACATTTCAAATTCAACAGGCAAGCAGCACCGTAAACTGGACAGGCAAAAAAGTATTAGGCTTACATACCGGAACCATCAACGTAGAGGGTGGTTTCCTTGAGCTTACCCACGGGTTGATCACGGGTGGTCAGGTGGCCATCGACATGACGTCAATCGTGGTGACCGACATTGACGACCAAAAGACCCACGACCAGTTTTTAGGGCACCTTCGTAATGACGACTTCTTTTCGGTAGATAAATTCAACACCGCCACGCTTAACATCACAGGCTCTGCGACACAAGAGAATAACCACCTCACCGTGAGTGGCGATCTCACCATAAAAAACATTACACATCCTGTGAGTTTCAGCGCAAAGGTTGAGGTATTTACCGATTTTTTTCATTCCATGGGTGAGATGGTCATCGACAGAACCCTGTATAATATCCGGTATGGGTCGGGCAAGTTTATCGACAACCTGGGCGACAAGCTCATTTACGATGAGTTCGTGCTCCAGTTCAAGTTGGTAGGGCAGGCAACAGCAAACTGAGTTGGCCATGTGGAATAAGACAACATTCACAGAACTATTGGGAATAGATTTCCCGATAGTTCAGGGGCCTTTCGGCGGCGGCCTGTCATCGGTAAGCCTGACGAGCACCGTTTCAAACGCCGGGGCACTCGGCTCGTTTGGCGGACAGCCGTTTAGTGCGCAGCAAATTATCGACACCTGTCTTGAAATCAGAAAGCACACCAGCAAGCCGTTCAATATCAACTTGTGGGTGAATGACCGCGACAGTCGCCTGGCCACCTTTGATGATGACGACTACAGAAAACTTACCGGCTTGTTCAAACCCTACTTCGATGAGCTCGGCCTGCCCGTTCCTGAACGACCGGTTAATCTCGGCCCTAAGTTCGAAGAGCAGGTGGAAGCCATATTCGAGGCACGGCCGGCGGTCTTCAGTTTTGTGTATGGCATTCCATCGCAAAGCATTTTAGAAAAATGCAGACAGCTCGGCATCATAACGGTTGGCGCGGCCACCACCGTAGATGAAGCCGTGGCCTTGCAGCAGGCGGGCGTAGATGCCATCGTGGCTACGGGCTTTGAAGCGGGAGGACACCGCGTTTCATTTTTACAGTCAGCAGAAGATTCGTTGACCGGCACCTTTTCGCTCATCCCCCTGGTGGCCGATGCGGTAAATATTCCCATCATAGCTGCGGGCGGAATAGCGGATGCGCGGGGAATACAGGCGGCCCTGGCGCTCGGTGCTGACGCCGTACAGATAGGCACAGCATTTTTGGCCACGACACAGTCCAACGCTGCACACGATCACAAAGACAAACTCTTCACACCGGAAGCCAGTCACACCACGCTCACCAAGATGTTTACCGGCAGGCTTTCGCGAGGCATACGCAACAGGCTGACAGAGGAGTTGAAACCGTATGAGCATCTGCTGGCGCCGTACCCCTTGCAGGGTAAGTTCATGGGCCATCTCAAGGCCTATCCTGCGACGGCCGACACGAACCCTGACTTCAAGTCGTATTGGGCGGGCCAGTCGGCCGCGTTGCTAAAACACCGCGATGCCCGGGCCCTGATCGAAAGCCTCATCCATGATATGAACCGGAAAACAGCATAAGTCAGGACGTCAACGCTCCACCGGGAAACAAGGCCCTGAAGCTTGCTTCCGGATGACCTGAGACAGCTGCTGAAAAGCGGGTACTGCGCCAAGTGGCGTGGCTACCGCTGCTTTTCAGTGCTTTTTCCACTGCGAAAGCAACAGTCCGGCAATGATCAGGATGCCTGCCACGGCATGGAAACCCTCCAGCTCTACACCCAGCACTGCGGCCACCAGTGCCGTAGAAAACGGGACGATGTTCATGAATATGCCCGCCCTGGCAGCACCGGCGATTCCTACGCCTTTGTTCCACAAAACGTAGGTGAGCGCAGTTCCCAGTGCACCGAAGGCAAACGCTGCCGCCCAAAAGCCGATGCTGTAGTCCGGTGTCTGGAAGCGCATGAAAAACGGAAGCACCACCACAAAAGACAAGAAGCAAACCAGGTTGGTGAAAAAGGTAAAGTGGCCGTTCGACAGGTTAGCCGAATACTTCCTCACCCATATTGGGTAGATGGCCGACAAGACCATGGCCATAAGTACCAGCACATCACCCCGGGAAAACGCAAAAGCAGCAATGCCGGAAAAATCGCCCCGGCACAGCAGGTATGCTACGCCAACTATGCCGAGGCAAGCGCCCACCAACTGCGTAAAGCTAATCCTCGTGCCAAGAAACAAATAGGCCAGCAGCAAAGTAACCAGGGGATTAAGGCTGATGATCAGTGCCGCATTAATCGAGGAAGTATAGTTAAGGCCCATAAAAAGCAACAGATTAAAGCAGAACAGCCCCAGGAAGCCCACTACCAGGATTCCCCGGGGATTCCGCTTGATGCTTTGCCATGCCAAACCCGGCTTACGCACAAACAACGCCAGTGCCGCCACGCCAAACAGGTACCGCCAGAAACCGGCTTCCACAAAGTGAACGCTGGACAGCATCGTCTTTAGCAGGTGAAAATTCACCCCCCACATAAACGCCGAAGAGGCCAGGTACAGGGCGCCCCTGTGCTTAGTGTTCATGGTAAATTTTCGATACTATCTTCCACTCATTATCGTTCCTGATCAGCAGTAAAAAATCGGTATAGACTACTTTACCATTGCGCATAAGATCAAGTGCAACGTTGGCTCTGTCGCCGGCTATTTCGATGCTTTTGAACGCCGCCTGCATCGCGACAGCTGAGTAATCAAAGCCTTCGTCGGCCAGCCTTTTTTGCAGGACTTCTTCCCACATATTTCGCGTAAAGTGGAACAGGGATCCGCTTTCCTGCACATTGATGATCGAAAATTCAGGGTGAAAGATCTTTTTAAAGGCCTCAATGTTCGTTTCATTGAATGCCCCGTGGACATACTTTTTGAGGATATCGTTCTTTAGTTTTTCGGTTTCCATTAGCTTTTTTACCTTAATGAATGCGTGTGAAAATGAAGAAACAGGTGTTCCGGAGGCGCAAAACATGGCCTCGCAGGGCGCTACAGCCTACCGCATTGCCCGGACGTTATTGATAGTATTCCGGCAATAACTTCAGGCTTTCGAACTGCGCTTTGTCGTGTTGTATCCACAGTTGGGCATTGTGCTTTTCTACCAGCCTCCTCACCTTTTCAATAGATGCCAGGCTGTCGGACTTGTTGGTATTAAAAGTGGGGATGCCCCTTTTCTCATAATTTTCGGCATAGTAGCTGATGTCGCCGGAGATCAGCACATAGCCAGATTCTTCCAGCTTCAACAGCAGCGATTGGTGGCCGGCGGTGTGGCCGGGAGTGGCAATGAACTGAACGGTTCCGTCGCCAAACAAATCGTGATCACCGTTCAGCTTGATCACTTCTGAATTTTCCAGGGCTTTGTAGTCGTCGTAGTTAAATGGCTTTTTCTCCTGATCAAATGCCAGGTCGTATTCCCGCTCCTGCATGATCAGCGTGGAAGCCGCGAAATAGTGCGCATTTCCCGTGTGATCGTTATGGATATGAGAAAAGGCAAAATAGTTGACGTCGGCAGGCTTTAGGCCAATCTCGCGGAGCTGCTCCAGCACGGTCTTTTTCATTCGCAGGTGAAAAATCCATGCTTCAACACCTTCCGGCTGATGTACCAATTGGTCGGAAAGACCGGAGTCCCACAGCAGCCAGCCCTTTGGATGATGAATGAGGAAAATGGGATTTGCCAGTTCGACTTCTCCCGTTTCAGAAAAGCCCTCGTTCAGTTGAGACACGTCGCGGCAGATAATATCGCCGGCATACAATACATACAGTTTGATACTCATGCTTACATTCATTTTTGATTTAAGCACAAAGCTACCGGCAAAAGCAGGGGAACTGCTTGTCTCAAAAGTCGTGTTTACTTGTCTGTAAAGTCTTTTTAAATTCGGAAGGATTTATCCCAAACCTGCTCTTGAAAGACTTGCTGAAATGGGCCAGGTCTTCGAATCCGCTGTCGATATAGATTTCAGATGGTTTGAGCCGGGTGCTACTCAACAGGCGGTGCGCATACTCCAGCCGCTTCATTTTCAGCCATTTGGCGGGCGTCATGTTAAAAACCGCGTGAAAGTCCTTCTTGAAAACGGTGATGCTCCTTCCGGATTCCCTGGCAAACTCAGTCAGGGGTTTGTTTTCCAAATAATGGAAGTTCATGTATTCGAACAAATCCGCCTTGCTCTTCACTGAAAAATGACCTAACTGAAAAGCCAGTGCCGGATCGGTGCGAATAATGCCAATTAACGCTTCTGTCGTTTTTAGTTTGGCAAGCTGATCGTCCATTGCCACTTCCTCTTCAAAGAACAATTGTAGCGACCGGATGAAATGCGTTAACACCGGGTTGGATTCAATACCCAGGATGTTCTCAAAAGAAACTTTGGGCGTGCGTTGAGATGAATGCTGAAGTTGGTCTAATGCAAACCGCACGATGTCTTCCTGGAAGGTGAAAACGATGCTCGAAAACTTGGTATCCTCCTTGCCCCAGGTTTTTGTAATCGTTGCCGGGGTATACTTTTTAAACAACACAAACTCACCTTTTGTGAAACAGCGCACCTCGCTCCCCTGCTTCACCTTCAGCATTCCCTCCCTGATATAGGTCAGCAGGTGGTTCGTTGGGTAGATATCCATCACCGTCTTCTTTCTTCTCTCGTGGGAAAGGATGATCCTGTCGTTGTTGTAGGAGATGATGTGGTTTTTCATTTTCTTAAACTTTTCGGTCAGAAAGCTACTTAGAGGCATGCTCTATATCGTTGCCTGACTTTTGAGTTTTCAGTCGTTCGATTTCTTTTGTCAGTGTGTGTTTTTCCGTTGCCGATTTTGTCAGTTTCATAGCTTGTTCATAATGTTCAATTGCTTTTGGAATATCGGATTTTGCAAACAAATAGCCCATTAATTCGTGATACTGACTGCTTTCCGTAAAATTCAATTTCTCTGCTTCGGAAATGGCTTTTTCGTGCCCGTAAACTTTTGACAAAGCAAATACTCTATTCAGTCCGGTAATGGGTGAATACTCCATTAAAATCAGTTGGTTGTACAATTGCAAGATGTTTTTCCACTTATCCTCGTTGTCGGTAGTGTGCCAATAAGCAATTCCTGCCTCCAAATGGTATTTTGTCCGGCAATTGGCGGATCCGTTTGTGGCGTTTACCAAAAAATAATTTCCTTTCTCGATAAGCGATTTATCCCATCGGCCTTTGTCCTGTTCTTCAAAAAGTATAGCCTCTCCTTTTTCGTTGGTTCGGGCTTCGATTCGTGAACTCTGAAAACACATTAGCGCCAATAAAGCGTTTGTTTGAGCCGTGTTTGTCAAAGGGTTTTCTGTTAGGATTAGGTTTAATCTGATAGCTTCTGAACAAAGTTCCTTTCTTATGAATTGGCTGCTTGAATTTGAAAAATAGCCTTCGTTAAACAGCAAGTACAGTGTTTGCAAAACGGCATCTTGTCTTGATTGGATTTCACGTTCGGTCAATCTTTTGATCTGGAAATTTTCCTTACGGAGGTTGCTTCTCGCCCGTTGCAATCGCTTTTTTATGGTTTCCGTCTTTGTGAGGAACGCCTTGGCGATTTCTTCCACGCTAAAACCACAAAGAACCTGAAGTGCCAACGCAATCTGACTTTCCGGATTATTAGATGGATTGCATACCGCAAAAATCATTGCCAATTGACTGTCAGAAATAATTTGTTCGTTAAATTCAAAATGACCGTCTTGTGCTATTCTGGCCGGCTTTAAATCATCTTTTATCTTAGTTTCATAAACAGTTACGTGTTTGAAATAATCCCTGGTCTTATTTTTCGCAACACTGTAAAGCCAGGCGGTCGGGTTTTCAGGAATCCCGTTGATTGCCCAATGCTCGGAAGCTTTTAGAAAAGTATCGCTGGCTATGTCTTCGGCAATCTCAATATGTTCTAAACCAAAATGACGGCACAAAACGGCCGTCATTTTCGCATACTCCTGTCGAAACAAGTGTGGCAAAAGCTCTTTGTATGATCTTGTTTCTTTCAAATATCAATCGCGTTTTAAAACCTCACGAACTTCGATGCTTCCACCAACCTGGTCAAAAATCGGGTTGGCTTTGGCAATTTCCACCGCTTCGTCAATGTTCTCGGCCTTTACAACAACATAACCGCTTATAAATTCCTTGATTTCGGTGTAAGGCCCATCGGTTACCACATTGTTCGGTTTTACTGTTTTGGCACTTCCAGGAATGGGCAAAAGCGTATTTCCCTTGTCCGCAATTTTGTTTTGTGCAGCAATACTGCCCAACCAATTCATTCGCTCCTGCATTTGCTCGGGCGAGGGCTTGAAGTCTGAAATGTCTTTGAGCCTGAAAATTAATGCAAATTCTTTCATTTTATTATTTTTTTAAAATTCAACCCAATGACGATTGATATTTCAAAGTGGGGACAAGGTCTTCTAAAAAAATAAAGTTGGTGTTGAATACTGCTTTTATAAACATGCCCCCATTAAAACCCTTCCCTTTCACCGGTAACCGGCATACTGGAATAGTGAACATGGATAATTTTCCAATTTTCTTTTACCGGGAT
>CAYUJK010000045.1:3649-14597 GCA_964444895.1 uncultured Roseivirgaceae bacterium | reverse complement strand
ACCCGGTCAGACGCCACGCCCAAGCGGGGTAAGTCAGACCGGTATTTGAGCCAACAAAATCGCCATTAGCAAGCCAATGGAACAGTTCACTGTTGACAATTACCAACGAGTGGATGATCGAGAAACCTCTCTTCTCATTACCCGGTCTGACTACCGTCTGACCTGGATTTCACGACTGCCTTGACACGGATATCTCTAGTATAAACCTCTAAGCTTATGACTGTCAATTACCGCAAATGACTCTTCGTAAAATTGACTTTCACTAATTCCAATGAGACTGTAGGCCAGGGACTTCTTTACCAAGGCATCATGTCTATCGCCACAGTAGTCACGAAAGGAACTGAATTCCCAATCTTCCAGGTTTTTACATAAGCCTGCCACCACCGGATTTTGATGAATATACTGAAAGCAGACAAACGGATAATTCTCATCAGAAACTTCCAGCATCTTGGCTTTCGTCTTTTGTCGGAAAAGAGATCCGGATCGACCATATTTTTTGTTGAAAAAATTTGCATATCCACTGCACAATACCCTGAAACCATTGGCCAGCTGGGTACTTTGGATAAATGCCAGTATCACAGGTTCCGCAGATTCTTGGGTTGCATTTACCATAAAGTGAAAATGATTAGGCATCAAACAGTAACTAATAACTTCGCAATGGAAAGACACCCTTTCCCTAAATCGCCTCAAAAATTCGAGATAATCACTTCGTTCCTTGAAAATGACTTCTCCATTGTTTCCCTGGTTGTAGATATGATAGAGCTGGTCGGATACTATAATCATTTTAAAAAATAGTTGATCACTTAGGAGTGAAAATAGCATTTTTTATCCCTATACCACAAAATTATTGGTAATTCCAATCGTGCCTGGAATTAACACCCTCCAACCCGGTCAGACGCCACGCCCAAGCGGGGCAAGTCAGACCGGCGCTTTGAGCCCACAAAATTGCTATTGGCAAGCCCAGGGGACAGTTCACTATTAGCCGTCATCAACGAGTGGATGATCGAGAAACATCTCTCCTTATTACCCGGTCTGACTACCGTCTGACCTGGAATCAGCGCCCACCAACCCGGTCAGACGCCACGCCCAAGCGGGGTAAGTCAGACCGGTATTTGAGCCAACAAAATTGCCCTTAGCAAGCCAAAGGAACAGTTCACTGTTGGCAATTACCAACGAGTGGATGATCGAGAAACTTCTCTTCTCATTACCCGGGCTGACTATTCCCGATCTTAAAATCGGGACAAGCTGTCTGACCTGGACTTCACGACTGCTAAATCAAGTTATTTGCGTAGGCAAACTTGATCAGGCCTACTAACGAGCTGGTCTTGGTTTTTCGGAAAATGTTTTTTCGATGGGTTTCTACTGTTCTTTCGGAGATAAACAGTTCTTCGGCAATGTCTTTATTGGAATATTCCTTCGCGATGAGTTTCAATATTTCCCGTTCCCGGTCGGTGAGCAGGCGCTCTTCATCTGGAAAACGAAGACTGCTGATGATGATGCGGTTGATGTCGTTACTGAGGTAGACTTTACCGGCTTTCACAGAGGCTATGGCCTCCAGCAGCTCGCGATGCGAATCTTTCTTCAAAACATACCCCTCCACTCCTTCACGAAGAATCTCTTTCACCAGGTGGGTCTCGTCGTGCATGCTTAGGACGATGATCCGGGTACCAGGGCTTATTTTTTTTACCACCCTCACCAGGCCGAGACCGTCCATGCCAGGCAGGCTGAAATCGGTGATCAGCAAGTCTACTCGATGCGACTTCAGGTAGTTCAGCGCGTCTTCGGCCGTGTGGGCCGCGCCCGCTATTTCCAGCGAATCGTCTTTTTCCAATATAGACCGGATGCCATCCAGCAAGATGGCATGATCATCCACCAAAAACACCTTCATGCTCATGTTGGTTTTCTTTTGACTAAATCCTGATATTATCGACGCTATCTTCACGATAGCAAATTACTCATTCCATTTCTGCCGCGATATCCCGGCCAGTGGGTATTTCGTGCTACCCGGCGCTACACGTTCAGTACCTTGCCTGCCACGGTTACACCTGCGAACAGCGGCAGGGAAATAATGAAGCTGCTGCCTTTCCTTCCGGGCCGCGTGTCTATGTCCACTGAAGCCTTGATGCGGCTCAACCTCGACCGGATATTGCGCCATCCATGTCCCCTACTTTGCTCCAGCAGTTGCACGTCAAATCCCTGCCCGTCGTCTTCTATCACAATGCTCAGTTCGTCGTCGTGCCTCACCAGTTGCACCGTTACCCGTGTAGCACCGGCGTATTTAACGACGTTGTTCAGCCACTCCTGAATTACGCGGTAGAGCGAGATTTCCTGCAGCTCATCCAGCCTGCCTTCCATTTCGCGGGCATCCAGCTCTATGTGTATTTTTCCGCCTGTGTTTAGTCGCTGTGTCAGCTCGTCCACGGCTTCCTTCAGTCCGTATTGGATCAGTGTAGCCGGCATGAGGTTAAAGGCCACATTGCGAATTTCCTTATGCATCTCGGCCAGCACTTGCTCGCTTTTCTCTACTGCCTCGGCCTTCGCCTCGGGCTCCGTTCTTTCAGTTAGGTTTGAAATATTAATTTTCAATGCCGAGATAAGCTGTCCGAAACCATCGTGGAGGTCCTGGGCAAAACGCTTTCGTTCGCGCTCCTGCGACTCCAGCGCCGCGTGAATGTAGGCCTCTTTTACTTCTATCTCTTTTTGCTGTAGCAGCAACTGTCTTTCTTTCTGCTGGCGGCTCTTTGCCAGGAAGTAAATAAAGGCGAGCGCCGCCACCATAAGTGTGAGCAGGGCAATAATGAAAACGGTCTGTTGCAGCGTCTTTTCCTTTTCAGAGATCACCAGGGCCTGATCAGAGAGTTGCTGGTCTTTAACTGCCGTTTCATAGCGGGTTTCCAACTCTGCATAGGTGGCGCTGCGGGCTTCATTCTGTAGGGAATCCTGGTAGGCCTGGTAGGTTTTATAGGCCTGAAGCGCCTCAGAAAAATTGGCACTCTCTTCCTGTAGTCTTGACTCAACCTCGTATACGGTAGCCATGAGTTGCTTGCTGCTCAAAGCGATCTGGCGGGCTGAATCGAGGTAGCGAAAAGCAGGGCTCTTACGACCAAGGTAAAAGTTGGCTTCGGCCAGGTTCGTATAGGCATTTGCCATGTAGGGGATGTGTTGCAGGCGCCTGGACGACTCCAGGCTTTGACTCAGGTATTCTGCCGCCGCCTGGTAATCTTTCTGCTTTATGGCCAGGCTACCCTGGTTATTGGTGGTTTGCGCATGGCCGTGAAGGTTGCCCGATTCCTGGTAGTGGGCCGCAGCGCGTTGCAGGTACTGCTCTGAGGAATCCAGTTCGTGCAAGTGAAAAAAGCAGCCGCTGATGGTGTTGTATACATTGGCGAGCTTGTTGTGATCCTCCGCCTCGCGGTATGCAGGCAGCGACCGGACGCCCCAGGAAATCCCCTTTTCATATTCCCCGGTAATGAGGAACACCCGGGCGAGGTTAGAAACTACATCGGCACATTTAAGGCTTGCGGCACCCCGGGGGCAGTCTTCCGCCGCCTGCAGCAGCAGGCCTTTGGCTTTCTCCGTTTCTCCTATATCGATATATACACTGCCTACGTTGTTGATCATGCCGTAAGCCATGGCAGTGTCACCTGCCTGCAGGTATCCTTCCCGTGCCTTGTCAAAGGCGTCAATGGCCCCATGAAAGTCCGCTCCGGCCATAGCGGCAAAGGCGAGGTTTCGGTAAGCAGAGGCCACACTGCCGGGCTTGCTTTGTGCCTGGTAGAGATCAATAGCCTGGCTGTAGTAGTCAATAGCAATATCGGGCCGGTTCAGGCGCAATTCTTCCAGTTCGCCCATTGCCATGTAGATATCGGCCTTTTCGAGGTCATTCTTCCAGGCAGCGCCCTTTTTTCTCAAAGCCCTGTAATTGGTGGTATCTCCCGATTTTTTCATCTCCGAAAGCTCCTCCCGGATCGCTTCCAATTGCGACTGAGCTCCGGAAATGGCAGGCGCCAGCAAGATGATGGTAATAGCAGCGAAAAATTTCATCTGTTAAATATTGATCCGAACAATAATAAGAATTTTTTAACTGCCTGCTAACCCCGTTTATTCATTTAACCCGGATCATCGGATGCCAGGTACTTAATGGCCTACCCTCAAATAGTCCTTCAGCGTTTCGGATTTTGGATTTTCAAACAATTCGTTCGGGTGGCCTTTTTCAATCACTTCGCCATAGTACATAAACACCACATGATCAGCCAGCCTTTTCGCCTGCCGGAGGATGTGCGTAACCAACACGACCGTATAGTCTTTTTTCAGCTCTACGAACAGCTCCTCGATGGCCCTGCTGGAAATTGGGTCCAGTGCCGAGGTAGGCTCGTCGGCCAGGATCACCTCAGGATTCACCGCCAGCCCGCGGGCCAGGCACAGGCGTTGCTGTTGGCCAATGGACAGCCGGGAAGCCGGCGAACGCAGGCGGTCTTTCACCTCGTCCCACAACGACACCTGCCTCAGGTGGTGCTCTACCCGGCCAGCAATATCGCTTTTCCCTTTCAAACCCTGTATCCGAAGACCAAAGGCAACGTTTTCGAAAATGCTCATGGGCAAGGGATAAGGCCGCTGCGAGAGCAGACCCATCTTTTGACGCAGAGCCGCCAGATGATGGGTAGCCGTTAAAATATTTTGCCCGCCCAGGCGAATACTGCCCTCAACCCGCATTCCACTATGCAGGTCGGTGAGGCGATTGATGGATTTCAAAAGGGTGGTCTTTCCACAACCCGACGGCCCCAGGAATACGGTGATTTTATTTTTGGGAATATTGAGGTTTACATTTTTCAATATTTGGGCTTTTTCGTGGTAAACGTTCAGTGCCTCAATTTCTATTGCAGAAGGAATGGCACGACCATTTTCGTTTTCTCCTCTTTTCGTCAATATTTCGGATGCTATGTTTTCCATATCGATCGTTTTGTTATGTTTCATTAATACTACTACTCTATTGCGACGCATTATGATGACAGTCCAAACCTATAAGGTTTTAAAAACCTTATAGGTTTACCGTTTTCCGACGACTACTATACAAGGGTCATTGCCATCACTACACTACGCTTTTCGAAAGTTTAGAAGATATATACCTTGATAATAAACTGATGATTAAGATCATTACCGTAAGCACTACTGCCGCCGCATAGGCTCTCGCCCTTACCTCGGGAATGGGCGACCCCAACTGGAAGAAAATAGCCAGGGGCAGTGTAGCTACAGGCTCGGAAAGGCTTTGGGGTATATAGTCCGTGTAGCCCGCTGTAAAAAGCACGGCAGCGGTATCTCCCACACCCTTGGAAAAGCCCAGCAGAAATGCCGTAACAATTCCGGGTAAGGCCTGGCGGAAGAATATTTGAAATCCGGTCTCGTAGCGCGTGGCCCCCAGGGAGTAGGCTGCTTCCATCAAGCCCAGGGGGATATTGCGGAGCACCTCGTCCATGGCCCTGATCATAATGGGCGTGATGAGGAAGGTGACGGTCAGTATGCCCGCCAGCAGAGATGATTGCAGGCCCAGCGCCAGCATCAGGGCAAAGCCGAAGGCGCCATACACGATGGGAGGCACTCCCCACAGCAGGTCCAGCACAAAGCGAATACTGTGTTGGAGGTTCCTGTGTTTCACCAGCACGATGTTGATAAATAAGGCTACGGGCACGCTGGTCACGAACGCCAATAGAGAGGCGCCAATGGCCAGGTATGCCGAGCCGACGATGGCGTTTAGGATGCCGCCTTCCTTTCCGAAGTAGAACCCTCCCTTTGGTGTTTTACTCAGCATTTCCCACGACAGCGCAGGCAGCCCTTTTTTTACTATTTCATACAAAATAAAAAGGAGCAGCGCGATAAGGCCGAAAGTGAATAAAGCCATCAGCGATTTGAAAAATTGTTCTTCTATCGATTTTTTGTCCATTGTTTAAGCAATCGTTGTTTTTTGAATTAGTATGCGGGAAATCAGGTTGAACACCAGCACGACGAAAAACAACACAAGCGCGGCAAACATCAGCGCGGAGTCGTACAAGGGTACTGACAACATTTCGCCGTAATTATTGGCGATCAGGGCCGGCAGCGGGTAGCCGGCATCAAACAGGTCACCGGGTAGTTTTACGACATTTCCTACTACCATCAGCACGGCAATCGTTTCTCCGAAGGCCTTGGAAACTCCCAGGGCGTATGCTGCGAGAATGCCGGGAAGTGCCTTCTTCAACACCACTTTTTTGATGGTTTCCCAATAGGTAGCGCCAAGAGAAAGAGAAGCTTCTTTCAGTTCGACGGGGATGCCTCTAAACACTTCCAGCAATATGTGCAGCATAAAGGGAATCACCGATACCGCCAGCACAATGCCACCCGCAAAGAGGGTATATCCCGTCGTATCTTTGCCAAAGCCTGGAGCAATGATGCCCGATACCAGCGGCACTACTACCAGCACCCCCCATACTCCGTGAATGACAGAGGGGATTCCGGCCAATACGTCGATCACGGATCGCATCCAGCGGAGCAGCAAAGGCGAGGCATATTGGGTCATATAAATGGCCGGTAGCACACTCAGAGGCAACATGATCATCAGCCCGATGAAGGTCACAATTACGGAGCTGGCGATGAAAACCAAAAAGCCAAACCGCCCCTGCATGGGTTGCCACTCAGAAGAAAACAGCAGCTGCGCCCAAGTCTCCTGGCCTAAGAGAGGCAACGACTTTAGCACCAGCCCCAACACAATAGACAGTGGCAATAACAACACAAGGATTACGGCTGCCCACATCCAAAGCGAAGTGGCCATTTCTTTTAAGTTTCGGGGATTCATGGCTGAGGCTTTTCTTCTTTTAATTTCCCGATTTCATCCGATACCTTTTGTTCCGGGAGCTGTATGTAGCCCGCTTCGCTCATGAAATGCTGCCCTTCGGTGAGCACCCAATGCAGGAAAGCCCGCACCACTTCGCGCCCGGGTTTAGTGCCTGCAACAAAGTAGAGTTCCCGCGCTGGCGGTGAGGGGTACCGGCCGTCGCGTATGGCCGTCGTAAGCTGGTGAATATCATCATAGAACTGCTCCGCAGAATCAATCGCACCATCTGCATTGGCATCAATGGGGATCACTTCGATGCCAGGGTACTTTTGGGATGTATTCAGGTCGTACACATAGATGACATTGTTAAAACCAATTCCGTTTTTATCATTGCGCACTGCATCGGCCAAACCGGGATCTCCAAACACACCTATGCCCTGCAACTGTTCCTGTCCCTGTGCGCCCAGGTACTGTGCCCAGGTGGCCGCAGCGCCTGCAGCATCCGAGCGGGTATACAGGCCAATCTTTTCTCCCTCGGTCGTACCCAGGGCCTCTGCCCAGGTGGTCGTTTCGCGGGTGATGAAAATTTTTGCGAGTTCCTCACGCGTAAGGCCTCTTTCTTTTAATAATGATAATTGAGGGTGATGGGCATTTACGGTAGGCAATACGGCGTCTTTGGCCACAGCCACCCACCAAACACCTCTTTCTATTTCCTGAGGCGTGAACTCCCGGGAAAACATCCCTAAATCCACGGCTCCTGCCAGGGCATCGGCCATGCCCTTGCCGGCCCCACCGGCAGAAATATTAAAGCGCACGTCCGGGTGAATCTTTCGAAATTCCTCTGCCCAGATGTTGGTGAGCGGGTACAGGGCAAAGGCCCCTGAGATGGAGATCGTACCGCTTAGCTCGCCTCCATTGGACGTGTTGCTTTTGTTTTGCCCACATCCCGTTGCGATGAGGGTGAGCAGTGCGGCGATCAGGTAAGCAGATGTCTTTACTTTGTTCATTTTGATAGAGTTAGCGTCTGGAATTTAAATATATTTATTCTATATAATTAGTAGACTATTGGTTATAAAGAACCATCTCGTTCCCACCTGAATAATTCGGGGGTAAACGTGATCATCAGGTACGACCAGTAGGGAATTTTATCGCTGTTTCCCCCGCCTCTTACCGCTTCCATTGATTTCTCGGCCAGCATCCACGAAAATCCAAGGTCGATTACTGTAAAATCATTAGGGCGATAGGTAAGCAGCAAATCGTTTTCGTAGCCCAGGTACTTATCGATGGTACGGTCATCCACAACCAGGTTATTTTCCATGAAAAACAAGTGCTGGTCCATCCTCAATGTCCACTTTTCATTGAAATCATAAAATGCAAATACATAAGGGGCTACCAGCCCGGCATTGTTGTAGTCGGCCGGGAAGCGAATGAAGTAGTCCAGTGAGCCCAGAAAGCGGTGATTTACCCCGTACAAGGCATCAAACGAATGTGAAATATTACTGGCTTTGAGGCCGTTGTCGCCGCTAAAAATCTCCGCGCCGATGCGGGCAGTGATGTGGCCATTTACCCTGTATTTGGCCTCCGACTGAAAATAGAACGCCCTCACTTTTTTTCCGGAGGGAGTATGCCCATGCTGATAATACCCCGATAGGGTTAGGTAAAGGCCTGATTTTTCGTACTCTACCCTACCGCCGTTTGTATACCGAAAGTGGGTAACTGTCTCCCGGTCCTTATCCTGAAAACCATCGACGGCGTTTAGGGCTGTGAAAGTGGTAAAATCTGTGGCTTTATACTTCAGGTAGCTCACCCCCAGCACTTTGTAGTTGGAAAAGCTTGGCAAAAATCCTGTGCCAGAGACCTTCTCTTCGGATTGATTGAACGCACCCACCAGCTCTGCATCCAGCCTGGGGGCCTTATAGACAAACCGCACCGCATCATGGCTTCCTGCATTCTGGCGCCAGTTGTTTTGGGCGAACAGGCGTTGATTGTCATACATGATTTTCTGACGACCTATCCGCACGGAGAGCCGCTCGGTGATCGAAGGCTCCACATACGTTTCAAATACTTGCAGTGTGCCCGCCGTAGAGCGTGGGTCGTCTTCGCCCCAGATCCTCACATCCTGGATAGAGGTGTGAAAAATAAAGCCGGGGCGCTTGTAAGTAAGGTACAGCCGGCTGCGCTGCGAAGTGTAAAACGCAATGCCGGTAGTGTCTGTCCGCAACTGCCGATAGCCATTGCGCAGCTCGGTGCGTGGTCTGAATTCCAGCGAAACGGAGAATTCTTCCCCTTCCTGGGCAGAAACCGGAAATTGAGCCAATGCGGAGTAAACGAACAAAAGACCGGCACGGAAAACAGAAGACCGAAGACCAACGTGGTGTCTTCCCGACCGGAAAAACGTTTTCGCCAGGTCTTCAGCTGTATTTTGTGTTTTCTCCAATCCAAAAACAGGTTTCGCACGTCCCGTGGCAAAAACCCATTGCAGCCTATTTTTAAGTAGTTTGTTTATCATAAGCAATTGATAGTAAGCCGTTAAACAAAAGATTCGCCTGTTTTCCGAAAAAAACATCTGCAAATATATATTTAATCTATCGAATTAATAGACTATTGAACAAATTTTTTTACTTCCCGGATTTCAGATCCTTTTCGCGCTGTATAATGGACGCAAGTGTGGCTTCCTTCAGCATACGCACCGTTTCGTTTCGCACTTCAAAGAAAACGTCGCGGATGCCGCAGGTGGCCTCGTCTTTGCACTCCTCGCAGCGCTCGTAGTAGGTGTAGGTAACACAAGGCAGCAATGCTATGGGGCCGTCGAAGAGGCGCATCACCTCGGCTATGCTGATCATTTCCGGGCTTTTCAGCAGGTAGTAGCCGCCGCCCTTGCCTTTTTTGCTTTTCAGCATGCCCGCATTTTTCAGGTCGAGGAGGATGGCTTCGAGAAATTTCTGGGGGATGTTTTCGCTTTCCGCCACCTGGCTGATCAGTATGGGGCCTTCCTCGTACCGCTTGGCCAGGTACACCAGCGCGTTAATGGCATATTTCGTTTTCTTGGAAAGCATGCGGCAAAGATAGTTCTTTTGAGGAAAAATGTGTCGCCATTGCCAAAAGCAAAGGAAAGCGCAGGCACTAACCACAATTATTCAGGGTTCTTACCAAGGTAGTAATTTCGTCGTTTTTATCGCCATCATCTCACCTTCCGCCATTTCAAGCAGCTGTTTTTCGTTTTATTCAAATAAACCCTCCAAATAATGTCGCTTTTCCCCGATGTGTCATTTTCAAAGTATTTTAAGAAAAAGACATAAAAGCTTTATATACGCATTGTTACCTACCAATACAAAAAGACCATCAAGACTCGGTTTCTTCAAAAAATCCATAAGTTTATCGGAATTTTCACTTAATCAATTCAACCATGAGACATTTATCGACGATACTTTTTGTATCCTTTTTTCTGTTCTTCTCTTGCAGTAAAGACGAAGAAGTTCCTGTAGAAGACAAAACGCCCATTGAAGAGGAAACCCCAGAGGAGGAGGAAGAAACACCTGAAGAGGAAGAAGAACCCAATGAGGAAGAAAACCCGGGCGAGGAAGTCAAGAGCAGTGAAAAGCAAATCATCACGTTCAAGTTTCCCGGCCTGTCACCAGAGATAGAAGCGGAGATCAACGAAGAAGAGAAAACCATCTCTGCGGAGGTTCCTCACGACACAGATGTAACCGCTTTGGAACCGGAAGTTATCATTTCTGACGAAGCCACCGTGTCGCCAACCTCCGGCACAGCCACCGACTTTACCAACGAAGTGGACTTTACGGTAACAGCCGAAAACGGGAGCACCGCCGTGTATAAAGTGACGGTTACGAAATTGCCCCCGGAAATGAAAATTTTTCCTATAGGCGGATCATTGACGAGGCAACGGGGAAAAATGTTTGTGATTACAGGAGAACACTTCACCGCAGGCGAAATGGAAGTGTATCTGTACAACGACGACCACGAATACAAGATGAACATAGTGGAGCAGAGCGAAACCTCGCTTACCGTAGGGATTATCCATGAAATGGAGTTAGGCGAATACAACGTGAAAGTGACAGATGGCGAAACGGTGCTGATAGCCCCCGAAGTATTGACCATTGAGGTAGAAAGCCCCAAGGTGAC
>CAYUJK010000045.1:0-3549 GCA_964444895.1 uncultured Roseivirgaceae bacterium | reverse complement strand
ACCAACATCAACTTCATGCCGGCTGACGAAAGCGGGCCTACCATTGTGCGGTCGGCTTCTGCTAATGCCGAGGGGACGGAGGTTACCTACGTCATCCCCAACGACTTTACTACGGATACATACAAAATTGTGATTGAGGTAGATTTTAACTACAGCAATGAATACGAGGAGTCAATAACGATAAATCCCTAACATCTTCCCATAGGAATAGGATAATGCGGCTGTCTGAAATAATGAATTTAGACAGCCGTTTTTTTGTCACTCGAATGCTGAAAGTAGCTTTCTTCTTCTCTGCACAGCACCTGCCCCTTACGCATGTAACACGCCCCGCTTCCCTATCAGGCCGATGTCGATAAGGTTTTCGTCCGTGATGCTTTCGGCAAGGAACACGTATTTTTTGTCATATATCTTTCGGCCCACATAGTAGCTTACCCAGTATTCGTTGGTAAGCACCAGTACCTGCGAGTCGATTGGCTCGATCAGGGCGTAGTCCCGGGCGTCAATACGGCCTATCATGTGGCGTAAAATGGAAGTCTTTCGCTGCTCGCCTTTTATCTTGCCATAGCCCTTTGAAGAAACAAGCACATTGTCGATCGGAAAATTGTTTTTGTTCAACAAATACACTTTCCAATTGTCGTCACCCAGTGTTTCTTCCTTTACCACAGCCACCTCCACCCCTTCTACCTTGGGCATTTCAATGTCTTTTTTCATTGGTATTTTATTTATATTCTCAATAATCCATTTGCCTTATTCGGCGCATTATGGCTAATAGCCACCATCACATTGTGTATTGATTGTTGAACATTGAATATTGTTTATTTCAAAACACTTAAGCAAACAATCAATATTCAATACGCAATATTCAATATTCATTTTTTTGGTGCATTGTTCCTCTTCGCGGTTTCAATGCTTTTAGAAACGATCGCTATTAGTTCCTCGTTTTCGCGTGATACGTCGCTTATACTTTGAACAGGAATTATCATCTCTTTTTTACAATAATTTTCAAACATATCCTTGTCTCCTTTAATTCTTTGGCCACAATCTTCATTTTATGAATGAAATCATCTCTGGACTCAGCACTTTGAGCTTCACCATACAATAGTGAAGGAGCAATTCCACATCGGATTAATTGGCCTGCCACATAGTTTCCTGCTCTTGTCGAGGGCAAAGATTCCACTATATCTATCACTCTTGAGGAAAATTCAACCAGCCTGTCTTCAAGGTCATATTTGGGCTTCTGCATGTTGTGTATTGATTGTTGAACATTGAGTTTTTCGTTGTATTCAGTAATCGGTATTCCGTAATCAGTGTTATCGTCTGAGTCCTGAAACTTGTAAAAATTAATGTTAAAAAACGGTCGACACTAATCAGCGATGTTCATAAAGCTTATTTAAAGCAACTAAAACAAAACAATCAATATTCAATACGCAATACTCAACAATCATTTTTTGGGTGCATTGTTCCATCTATATCCATCTCAAACAGTGCTGCCAGGTGTTTTCGAAGTACATTTTTCACCTCATCCATTTCTACTTTCCGATCGGTTTCCAGGTGCATGGAGGTGACGGCTTTGTCATTGATGCCGCAGGGTATGATATTGCCGAAATACGACAGGTCTGCCTGTACGTTCAGCGCCAGTCCATGCATGGTCACCCAGCGGCTGGTCTTCACGCCAAAGGCACAGATTTTTCTGGGGTTTTGGCGCTTCTCATGGTCCAGCCACACGCCCGTGAGCCCCTCTATCCTTCCGGCCACAATCCCATAGTGGGCCAGGGTTTGGATCACGGCTTCTTCCAGCAAACGCAGGTATTTGTGAATATCGGTAAAGAAATTGTCGAGGTCGAGAATGGGGTATACCACCAGCTGGCCCGGTCCGTGGTAGGTGATATCGCCACCCCGGTTTATTTTGTAGTAATCTATGCCGTTTGATTGGAGCGATTGGTCGTTGAGCAGCAGGTGCTCTTCCTTGCCGCTTTTCCCCAGGGTGTACACGTGGGGGTGCTGGCAAAAGATCAGGTAGTTCGGCGTGGGTACTTGTTCGCTTTCCGGCCGCTTCCGGTTTTCAATTTTCAAGGCTACGGTTTTGCCAAAAAGCTCTTCCTGGTAGTCCCATGCCTGCTTGTAGTCGATCAGCCCCAGCTCTATACATTCTGTTTTTTTATTGATTACCGCGTTCAATAGCCCCTCCTTTGATCATCCGATATACGATTCTAATACTTTAAATTCTTTCTTAGGGTTTAGGGTAATGGAAGGAATGGCCGCCGGCACCAGCACTGCCTCGCCTTTTTTGATGTCGATTTTTCCGTCGGGATATTGCATGGTGAGCGCTCCGTCTACACATACGTAAATTTTAAAACAATCGATATCTCCCAGGTCGCGCGTCACGCTTTTGGAATAGTAAAGCTTGTTGGTCGTGAAATAGTCGCAGGTCACCAGCTTCGCTACTTCATTCACCTTCTTCTCATAGGGGGTTTTGTATTCGCGGTAGTGTTGGTAGTCGATGGCGTCGAGCGCCTCCTCTAAGTGCAGCTCCCGCTTGTTGCCTTTGTCATCTACCCGGTCAAAGTCGTAGATGCGGTAGGTGATGTCAGAAGTCTGCTGTATTTCCGCAATCAACAGTCCTTTGCCAATGGTATGCACCCGGCCTGCGGGAAGGAAAAACACATCTTCGTCAAACACGCGCTCGCGGTTCAGGATATCGGTGAGCCTGCCGGAATTGAAATATTCCAGGTATTTTTCCTTGCTCACTGGCTGGTTAAAGCCCGAAATAAGCGTGGCGCCCTCATCCGCCTGCACTACGTACCACATCTCCGTTTTGCCAAAGGAGTTGTGCCTCTTTTTGGCCAGCACGTCGTCGGGATGTACCTGTATGGAGAGGTCGTCGTTGGCGTCGATAAACTTGACGAGCAGGGGAAACTCGTCGCCAAAGCGCTCATAGGCCTTGGCTCCTACCAGGGCATCCTTGTATTCGCCAATCAACGCCTTCAGGTCCTTGCCTTTCAGCGGGCCGTCTTTCACCCGGGAAATATTTCCCCTGACGCCGGAGATCTCCCAGGTTTCGCCGCAATTGGGGAGGGGGGCATAGTCTTTCCCTAACACGGAATTGATTTTATTTCCGCCCCATATCTTATCTTTAAAAATTGTTTCGAAGGTTAAGGGATATAGTTTTTCCATAATAATGCAGATAAAGAATGGGCAATAATAAGGAATTAGGCCAAGAAGGCGAACAGATCGCGGCAGATTATTTGGCCGGCAAAGGCTATCAGATTTTGCGCAAAAACTACCGCTACAAAAGGGCAGAAGTAGACATCATCGCCCAACTCGGCAATATGCTGACATTCGTAGAGGTGAAGTACCGCCGCAGCAATGCCTTTGGCTTTCCCGAAGAATTTGTGAACGAAAAGAAACAAGAGCTGCTCCAATCTGCCGCCGAAAATTATGTGGAAGAACAGCGGTGGACCGGCCACATCCGTTTCGACATCATTGCCATCACCCGCCAGGGCCGGCTGGACGTAGAGCACTTTGAAGACGCCTTTTGAGCCGGGGTAG
>CAYUJK010000044.1:0-14796 GCA_964444895.1 uncultured Roseivirgaceae bacterium | reverse complement strand
GGCGAAATAGCCGCAGTCGATTTAATGTATGCCTCCATATCAGTTCGAAAAGAGTAAGGATGAACAATTGCCGCCGAAGCCGAAGGAGTTGGAGAGCACATGGCGCACTTCCTGGTTTTCCATCACTTCCATTACTGGCTTTTTGGCCAGCACTTCCATCGGCTGGGAAATATTGAGGCAGGGGAAAATTCTTTTGTGATTCAGCGTGAGCAAGGAGAACACCGCTTCAATGGCGCCCGCTGCGCCCAGCGTGTGGCCAGTGTAGGCTTTGGTAGTGCTGTAGGGCGGTACATCATCGCCAAAAATAGTTTTCACCGCCACGCTTTCCGACTGGTCGTTATTATCAGTGCCCGTGCCGTGTACGTTGATATAGCCAATATCGGCGGGCTTCACCCCGGCCATTTTCAAGGTTTCAGCCATGGCCATGTAGGCGCCTTTTCCTTCGGTAGAGGAGGCAGTTTGATGGTAGGCGTCGTTGGCATTTCCATATCCGGTGAGCTCGGCATATACCTTGGCTTTTCTTTTTTCCACAGAGCTTTCAGACTCCAGTACCAGGTAGGCCGCACCCTCGCCCAGGTTCAGCCCCTTCCTGTTGACATCAAAAGGCTTGCACCAGGCGGGATCCAATATTTTCAGTGTATTAAATCCATTGAAAGTAAATAAAGAAAGGGCGTCCGTTCCACCGGCAATCGCCACATCCAGCAGGCCACTTTTGATCAGCTTTGCGGAATGCATGATGGTATTGGCGGAGGAGGAACAGGCGGTGCTGATGGTGCTCACATAGCCATTGATGCCTGTTTCATCAGCCATTCGTTCGGTGCCGTGGCCGCAGTCATGGGCCGCAAAAGCCTGTATGTAGTCGAGCGTTTCGCCATTCAGGTATTTGCCAAAGTGCATTTCGGAAACATCCATGCCGCCCACCGTGGTGCCATTTACCAATCCACTCTTTTTCAGGCCCGTGGCATCGAGTGCGGCGTGCTCGATGGCTTCCCGTAGCGCTATCAATCCCAGCAAGCCGGTGCGGGTAATGTTTTTCAACTTGCCAATGCCTGCCAAAGCCGCCAGGTCTTCATTAGAAAGGTCAATTTCTCCCAGCACGAAGTTCTGCTGATGGACTGTATTCAAGTGCTTTATCGGGGATATGCCCGTGCGCTTTGTGGAGAGCGACTGAAGATTTTGTTCTACATTATTCCCCAGGCAACTGATAATTCCAAAACCTGTTACAAATACTTTCTGAGGCATCAGGGGGCGGTTTCTATTTCTGTTTTTTCTCTATGTAGTCTGCAATGGTTTTTACCGAGTAGAATATTTCCCTCCCCTCGTCCGGATTGTCGATTTTCACTCCGTATTTTTTTTCCAGCAGCACAATCAGCTCCAATGCATCGATGGAATCAAGCCCAATACTACCGCCAAAAAGCGGTTCGTCTTCCTTGATATCGCTGGCCTGCACGTCTTCCAGGTTCAACTGCTCAATAATATCTACCTTCAGTTTTTCAATCAATTCTGCCATTGTTTTTTATCATTGTTTCTAAAAAGCGTTCGTCAAATTTAGCAATATAAGCATCAACTGCCGTTTCCTTTTCCACTAAAAATAAATTTGCGCGAAAATTGTTTTCAAAATAATCGAGCCAGCCGGTAATGCAGCACTGAATACCCTCATTTTCAAAAAGTGTACGTAAATACGTTTCGACAAATGAAGGCTGAAATTCGGAGGCCAAAAAGCAAGCATTTTCTCCTTTTATTTTATGCCGAATGCACATTTCGCCCAGCATGATGTTGGGTAGCGTATACACAAACACTGCCGGACTGGGAAAGTAGTTTTCCCGGTCAGCAATGCTTTCCTGGTGCTTGATATCCGTATCCAGCGATGAGCTGTAGTTCTGCACCACAATGGCAATATCCTCGGGTGAATATTCGGTAAATGCTGGATAATCGAGCAAGAGGTTTTCTGCCGCCAGGAAACCCAATTTACTGAGGCTGTCCATCTTGTAAAACTTGGGGTAGCCACAGTTCAGTTTTTTATATATTTCCTTAAAATATTCTCCTGCGTCGTTTTCCTCCGATTGCAGCACCAGGTGGCCGTCGCGCACCAGGCTCGTCCTCGTTAGCTCGCTATATTTTGTGATGACAAGGTTCATATTTTTTTAAAGATAACAGCCCCGTTGCAGCCGCCAAATCCAGAAGCTGTTTTAAGCACTGTACGGGTTTCTTTTCTTTGATTTTCCGCTAACACATTCAGCGGCTTGGTGAGACCGTTTTCGTCATAGCCCACCGACTTCACGAGGAGGTCGTGATTCATTTGCCAAACGGCCATGATGCTTTCAATCACTCCCGAGGCGCCCAATGTATGCCCGAAATATCCCTTCAGGCTGTTAAGCGGGATATCGTTTGCGCCAAAGTGGTCAAAGGCCTGGGCTTCCATCTCATCATTAAAGAGGGTGGCCGTTCCATGGGCGTTTATGTAGTCGATTTCCGTTATGGGCACACCTGCTTCCTTCAGCGCCTTTTGCACCGCGATGATCAGTCCTTCACCCGTGCGAGAGGGGCCGGAAATGTGGTTGGCATCGTTGGATTGCCCGCCGCCACTTACCTCGGCGAGACTTTTTTCTTCCAGCCTGAGGTCCGCGTTATTGCTTAATAGCACACTCGCGCAAGCCTCCCCGATGTTGATTCCGTTGCGGTCCTTATCATACGGCCGGCAAAATCCATCGCTCAGCGCCATGAAGGAATGAAAGCCGGACAGCACAAACTCCGTGATGATATCCACGCCCGCTACCAGCACATGATCGTACAGTCCGGCCTGGATCAGTTTTTTCGCAGTAAGAATGGCTGACACTCCCGAAATGCAGGCATTTGAAACCAGCACAGGCGAATTGGGAAAGTTGAAATGTTGATTTACCCTATCGGCCATCTTTGGGAGAAAAACGGCTTCTTTATCTACACTCCCTTTGTATTGGCTATCTACGAGGTCGATATTTCCCTTGGTGGTAGAGATGATCAATAAGAATCGCTCGGAAATAAGGCTTTGAAAAGGTGTCAGGATTTCACCAATCGAGTGTATGAGCAGGTTTTCGAGGAAGGTATAACTATCAATAAGCGAAAATGGTAAATCGTCTCTGTTAATGATGGCCGCATGTAGCGGATCGGGAAAGATATCGCGATTGTCGTGACGAGCCACACCTTTCCTGTTTTCCCTGATCCCGGAAAAGTTAGCGGCAGTCCCTGCTCCCAGCGGACTGATGATGTGATCGGCGATGGTGTAAATTTTCAACTTGATCAGATATTGTCTAAATCATTACAAAACAGTTGACAGTCGGCAAAGAACAGTTGGCAATCATGGCTACTCTTTAAGTTGAGTTTTGTCAAATTGCTTATGTCTGGGACTATACTTTTCCGGGTTTTCGATCATGTGATTTAACATGCGTCCGATTTCTTCTGATTTATTAAGAAGCGCCAGATATTCTTCTTTTGAAATGTATTTGCAAGTGGCTGAGAAATCAAGCGAAACTTGTGTTTCCGTATTTTCCATGTCTGCATCACTCATTTTACTGGAAAAGTGTTTAGGGTATTGTCGTTTCCGATACCCTTCTCCAATCGCCCGACAAACCGCTCTTGAGGACCTTCTGATTTGATCTGTCAGTTCGTACCTTTCCTCCGAAGGAAACTTTTTTGTCATCTCAAAAATCATCATGGCTAATTCAAATGCCTTCTTATAAGCTGTTAAATCTCGAAAACTTCCGGCCATAATTATATTTTTCTTGTGGTACTTCAGCTTTATTTCTGCTTTGCCAACTGCTCTTTGCCAACTGCCAACTTCTCAAATATTGATATCACTAAACGCTAGAGTCCCCACTTCCTCTTCCACTCGGCATAAAAATCGGGTATGGTAAGATAAAGCTCGCCCTCATTGGTCAAAAATACCTGCACAGACCTGCCGGTTGCATATACCTCTCCCGAGTTTTTGTCGGTAATCTCGTATTCGAAAATAACCTTGGCGGCAGGACTATCCACAAAGCGTGTTTCCACTATTATCGTCGTCTCGTAGCGAATGGCTTTTTTGTAGTTCACCTGTATATCTACCAGCGGAATCATGTAGCCACGCCGGTGTACTTCCATGTAGCCGATGCCATACTTTTTGCCAAAATGCTCCCTGCCATCTTCAAAGTATTTGATGTGATTGCCATGCCATACGATGCCCATCATATCCACCTCGCTAAAGCGAATGTCTATTTCTTTGTGCGAAAAGAGGGTCTTATTTCCTATCGACGATTTATTCATTCTTAATAAATATTCTCAACTCACAGCTCGCCAGTTCCTTGCCGGCGGCATCGCGCACCGTTCCGTTCACAATCTGTATGTTCATAATGGCTTTTTCAAAAGTAATAGTGGTGAAGATCGCTGCGCCGGCATCAGGCAGTCCGCTCACCTTTAGTCCCTTAATGGACGCGATATAGCCCACGGGCACTTCTTCGCCTCGTTCCCTGAATCCACTACCGGCAAACAGGGCAGCCGATTGCGCGATATTTTCTACCAGACCACCTTCGGTAAGCTTGCCGCTATCACACAAAACATGGTCCTTGGGGATCTTAAATCCGGTAACGAGCTTTTCCTCCTCCAATTCGTATACCGAATCGATCAGTAAAAAAGGGGCTCGTTGCGGGATGAACTCCAGGATTTGTTCGTCTTTGTATAGGGGTGTTTTTGTCATTTACTTATTGTTACTGGTTACAGGTTTCTTGTTGCGAGTTGTAATCAATTGTTTCATTTGGCTCTTGACTCAGTGATCGGTATTCGACAACAGGCACATTTACCGCATCTTTTGCCTTTTCGCCTCCCTTACTACCTCCTGCCGCTGCTACCTGCTACTGCATCACTTTTTCCAAAAATCATAATAGTTAAACCACTGCTCCGGGTATTTCATCACTTTTTCTTCCAGCGAGTATATATAATCTTCGAGTATTTTTTCGGTATTATCATCATTTTTTATCTCCGTAGAATACAGGTGATAATGCCTGCGCCCTTCTTTAAAGGCATACACAAAGGTATAGGGCACTTTCAGTTTGGCGGCAATTTCAAAAGGTCCCTTCGGGAAATTTGCCTCTTTTCCGAAAAAGGACATACTCGCCGTGCTGCTGCCCTCTACAAACCTGTCGCCGTGAAAGCAAATAATCTCGTTGTTTCGCAGGGCTTTGTTGATGAGGAAGAGATGGGAAAAATCGTTCTTTAGAGGGATCACATTCACGGTGCGTTCACCCATTACGTCTTCAAGGTAGCTTTTTATTTTTTCATGCTCAGCCTCAAACATCACGATGTTAATTCGTGTTTCCAGTCGCTTCAGCAGGTACCCGGCTATATCCCAGTTGCCCAGGTGGGCGCTGATCAGCATGAGGCCGTGCCCGTTTTTCTTTGCCAGGCGCAGGTTTTCTTCTCCCTCAAAGGTGTAGGAAAATTTATCGTCAAAGCCCGCAATCATGGCTACCTTATCCAGCAGCGTTTGCCCGAAAAGAAAATAATTCTTGTATACAGATGATGCGGCCTTCCAAAAGCCATATTGGTGAATTGACCTAAAGTAACGAAAAATGCTGGTGGTGGCGTGGGGAGCAAATACGACAAAATAGGCGGCTACAAAACGCAGCAAGACGTACGCGGCGCCAAGGCCTGACTTTTGAAGAAGAAAGATGAAAATTTTATATCCTAATACTCCGCCTCTTGATTTTCCTTTCCAGGACGACATGATGCTTAATTAGCGCTCAACTTTCCGATAACGTAGTTATAGAAGTCTTCAAATGTCTTGATTCCCGAAAAATCCTCAGGCTTCACTTTGAATCCAAAGTTGCTTTCTATTACTACTACAAGATCTACGTAGTCCAGGCTATCCAGGTCAAGCGCTTTTCTTAGATCATCCTCAGGACCAAAAGACCCCTTTTCTACCTCAAACTCCTCAACTAGAAAGTCGTTGATTTTGCTTATAATTTCCTGACTGCTCATTCTACTCCTAATATTAAATGTTCAATTTCCTCACAATCAAAGTGGAATTTGTACCACCAAATCCAAATGAATTTGACAAAAATAGATCAAATTTCTTTTCTATCGTTCTAAATACAAAATTAATGTCTTTTATCTCATCATCAGGGTTTTCCAGGTTAATATTTGGCGCCATAAAGTCATTGTGCATCATCAGCAGCGAATAGACCACTTCGCTGGCGCCCGCCATCCACATTTCGTGGCCCGTCATCGATTTGGTAGAACTCACAAAAGGTCCTTTTTCTCCAAATACCCTTAAAATCGCTTTTCCTTCATTTACATCTCCGGCAGGTGTGGAGGTAGCATGTGCGTTGACGTAGGCAATATCTGATGCTTTTATCCTGGCCTGCTTCAGCGCCATTTCCAACGACCGGGCAGGTCCGTCTACGTTAGGTTGAGAAATATGGTCGCCATTAGACGAAAAGCCATAGCCTATGATTTCTCCTAAAATAGGGGCGCCTCTTTTTACTGCCGATTCGTAGCTCTCCAGGATCACGGTAGCCGCGCCACCGCCGGGCACCAGGCCGTCGCGGTCACGATCAAACGGTCGCGAGGCTTTTGTAGGATCATTTTCACGTGTGGAAAATGTGGAAAGGCCATCAAAGCTGGTCACGGAGTACCAGTTGGTTTCCTGTGCACCGCCACAAATGATCTTGTCCTGGTAGCCGTCTTTGATGAGAAGGTATCCCATGCCGATGGCGTGCGACCCGCTGGCGCATGCTGCACTGAGCGTAAAGTTAATGCCTTTCAGCCGGAAGATCGTGGCGAGATTCATGGTAACGGTGGAGTTCATCGACTGAAAAATGGATCCGCTGCCAATAAGGGTCGTATCTTTTTTTTCACGAAGGATATCAATGGACTCGATCACCGGCTTGGCCGAGCTGTCGTTTCCGTAGATAATTCCCACTTCGTTCCGGTCAATAAAATCCTGGTCGATCTTCGCCATTTCCATGGCTTGCAGGGAGGCTAGGTATGCATATTCGCCCTGCTCGGGAAGGCCTATTCTTTGTCGCCTTTTCAAAAGGTCTTTCAGGTCAGGCGTGGGTACGATGCCTGTGAGGCTGGACCGAAACCCCATCTCCTTGCGCACGGGATCTATGCCAATGCCGGATTTTCCTGCGAAAAGAGAATCCCGCACCTCGTCTGGCGTGATTCCGAGGCAAGAATAAATACCAAAACCTGTGATTACTACCCTGTTCATATCTCCTAAACTATAGTCCCCCGCTAATGGTTATTACTTCTCCCGTAATATACGAGGCGCCTTTGGAAGCCAGAAATCCGACAACTTCAGCTACCTCTTCGGGTGTGCCAAATCGGTTCATGGGGATCAGTGATTTCAAGTTGCTTTCGTCGAGGTCTTCGGTCATATCCGTCTGGATGAAGCCCGGCGCCACGGCATTTACGGTAATGTTTCTTTTTCCCAGCTCCTGTGCCAGCGACTTGGTGGCGCCTATTACGGCAGCCTTCGATGCGGAATAGTTGGTTTGGCCAGCCATGCCCTTTATGCCCGATATGGAAACGACATTGACAATCCTCCCGGAGCGCCGCTTGATCATGTCACTTACCACCGCTTTCGTTACGTTGTAAAATCCTCCAAGGCTGATGTTCACCACATCGTCCCACTCTTCATCTTTCATCCAGAACATCAGGTTGTCTTTGCGGATTCCGGCGTTATTTATCAGTATCTGAATTGCATCGTCGGGGTTAGCCTTCTGCCATGCTTCCAGGGTTTGTCGTACATCGTTGCGGTTGGCCACATCAAATTTAATAATTGTTGCGTTCACTCCCTTCTCTTCTACCAACTTTTTGGTTTCGAGCGCCTTTTCCTCATTTGACGTGTAGTTGATCAGTATGTTAAAACCGTTTTCGGCCAGTCTTACACAAATGGCCCTACCTATGCCCCTCGATCCTCCTGTAACTAATGCATAATCCATAAGTGATGGTTAATGTGTGATTGTTGAAACCAAATTATAGCAAAAATCTCCAGATTTAAAAAACCAAACTTCGAAGATACTCACATTATAGTATTTCGGGAGATGAATTCAACAAAAATTCCTTTACTTTTCTCAAATCTTTATAGATGGGATAGTCATGAACAAATTTTGGAATTACCTGGCGGGTAAGGTCATATATTTCTTTTGACTTCGGAGACAGTCCCTTGTATTTTCCGAGGTAGTCAATAGCCTGAACCGCTGATATCAACTCGATGCTCAGTACTTCGAAAGTGTTGTCTACTACTTTTTTAGTGATCAAAGCCGCGTTGGTACCCATGCTCACAATGTCCTGGTTATCGTTGTTGTTCGGAATACTGTGAATATACATGGGGTTAGACAGTGTCTGGTTTTCGGCAGTCGTAGAGGTAGCCGTAAATTGCACTCCTTGCATTCCAAAGTTGAAGCCCGGTCTTCCGAGATTAGCAAAAGGCTGTAGCAGGTCGTTCAGTTTGGGATTCATCAGGAAGTTGAGTTGCCGTTCGGCCAGCATAGACAGCTTGGTGATGGCAATCTTCAGCTTGTCCATTTCGAATGAAACGTAGTCGCCGTGAAAATTGCCCCCGTGCACCACATTCTGTGCTTTTACATCTACGATGGGATTATCATTGGCGGAATTGGCTTCTTCTATGAGCAGTTTTTGGCATTGATCTACCGTCTCCAGAATTGTTCCCAATATCTGCGGCACACAGCGGATTGAATAGTACTCCTGCACCTTGTCCATCAGGATTTCTTCCTCAATATTATTTTCATAAAGGTGCTGATCGCGTTTTCTGATAAACTTGCTTTTGGCAAGGTGGGTGCGTATGGACTCAGCTACGCGCTGCTGGCCAATGTGTTTCTTGGATTCGTTTAGTTCTTTTGAAAAATAATCATCAAACGCATCCACCATTTCGCAAATCATGATGGTAAGAGCGATGGACCACTCCACCGCTCGTTTGGCATAGATAGAGTTGATAAGGCCTATGCCCGTCATCACGCTGGTGCCGTTCATCACCGCCAAGCCCTCGCGGAGATGAATTTCCATGGGCTGCAGTTTGAGCGCCTTAAACACGTCTTTCGTATTTCTAATCTGGCCTCTGAATTCTACTTCGCCTTCCCCTATCAGCACCAGGGCCATGTGGGCAAGCTGCACTAGGTCACCGCTGGCGCCCACACCTCCGTGCTCAAAAATCAGGGGATTGATGTTGTGATTGATCAGGTCGCGCAGAATGTACACAGCCGAATTGTGGATACCCGAGTAGCCCAGCGAGAGGGTGTTCAGGCGCGCCAGCATACAGGCTTTTGAATAAGGCAGATCAAGATGCTTACCAAAACCCGATGCGTGGCTACGAATCAGGTTGTATTGGAGCTCTTTCTGTAGCTTGTCCTCGATTTTGTACTGGGCCATGGGGCCAAACCCCGTATTGATGCCGTAGATTATTTTGTTTTTGGCGAATTTCTCCAGAAAATGATAGCTCTCGTCTACAATACGCAAAGCATCATTTGACAACTCCACTTTCCCACCATTAAAAAGAACCTCCTCAAAATCGCGTATATTCAGGTTTCCCTGACCTATTTTTATCATAACGTGTGAATTATAAACAGAAAGCTTTCCAATAAATGCGCAAGTTTAACACAATTTTTAATTTATTTCTAAATTGCGACGGCTTATCAGCATAACAATATCATACAAGTTAGTAAAAATGAAGGAATGCGATGTTTTAGTGATTGGCGCCGGCCCCTCTGGTACCGTGGCAGCTTCAATTTTGAAAAATAAAGGGCTGAACGTAATCCTCGTAGAAAGAGAAAAGTTTCCGCGGTTTGTTATCGGCGAGAGCCTGTTGCCCCGCTGCATGGATAACCTGGAAAAAGCCGGTTTGCTGGAGGCCGTTAAAAAAGCTGACTTTCAAAAAAAATTCGGGGCCAAGTTCGTCATGGGTGAACGCACCTGCGACTTCAATTTTTCGGATCAGTACTACCAGGGTTGGACCTGGACCTGGCAGGTAAAACGCGCCGCTTTTGACCACATACTGGCCGACGCCACAGCAGGCAAAGGCGTTAGCATCGAATACGAGACTTCTGTTGTAGATGTGAAGTTTAATGCCGACCACTCTTCCATAACCACGGTAGAGCAAAAAAATGGCGATAAATATGACATAAAGGCCCGATTCATTATCGACGGCAGTGGGTATGGCAGGGTATTGCCCCGGTTGCTGAAGCTGGATGCACCTTCCAACTTCCCCCCACGTTCGGCAGTCTTCTGTCATTTTACCGATGAACGAAGGCCGGGCGGAGAAGATGGCAACCGAATCACCGCGATCGTACACCAGAAAGACCTCTGGATATGGGTAATTCCCTTCTCCGACGGCACTACCTCAGTCGGCTTCGTGGGCTATCCGGCAGACCTGGACAAATATAAAGGCGACGAAAACCAGCAGATTGATAGCTGGATACAAGCAGCCCCAGAGCTTCGCGATCGTTTTGCCAACAGCAAAAAAATGATGCCCGCCCGCAAGATAACTGCCTTCTCTATTTCTGTAAAAAGTCTCTACGGCCCTGGGTATGCTCTTACCGGCAATAGCACAGAGTTTCTGGATCCCATCTTTTCTTCCGGCGTCACCTTTGCCACTGAATCGGGTGCATTAGCCGGCGAGCTGGTAAGCAGGCAATTGGGAGGTGAAGAGGTCGATTGGGACAAGGAATATTCGGCCTATATAAAAAAAGGAGTAGACGTTTTTCGCACCTATGTTCAGGCCTGGTATGACGGGCGGCTTCATACTATCTTCTTTCACCCCAATTCCAACGAAACCATCAAGCGACAGATATGCTCTGTACTGGCTGGCTACGTGTGGGACGAAACAAACCCGTATGTGAAAAGGCATGAAAAAGCCATTGATACGCTTTATAATGTGGTAAAACAAATGGCAAACCGGTAGCAGGACTTCTCGTAAAAGTGTGTGCAGCGCCCTTGCCAAAACTAAATGAGCCGATTTTAGTGATTTTGCCCAATCATTGCTATTTTTAGCTGTTTCATTCCACTAAACAAAAAAATATGACTACATGGATAGTTTTAGGAGTCATCGTCGTGCTGGTCATCATGGTGATTTCCATCTACAACCGCCTGGTTTCGCTGAGGAATCGAAGGGAAAACGCTTTTGCCGATATTGACGTGCAGCTTCGGCAACGTCATGACCTCATCCCCCAATTGCTCAACACGGTAAAAGGGTACATGAAACATGAAGAAGGTGTGCTTACCAAAGTAACCGAAGCCAGGTCAAGGGCAATGAGTGCGAGTTCCATAGACGGGAAAATTGCCGCCGAAGCAGAGCTCACGCGTGCACTTGGTGGCTTGCAGATTCAGCTGGAGGCCTACCCCGATCTGAAAGCCAATCAGAATTTTATGCATTTGCAGTCCGAGATAAGCGATGTGGAAAATAAGCTGGCCGCCGCAAGACGATTCTTCAACATGGCTACGAAAGAATACAACACGGAAATACAAAAATTCCCCGCTGTTGTATTTGCCGGAATGCTGGGCTTCAAGGTATCTCCTATGTTTGACCTGGGGCAGGAGCGGGCCACCATGGAAAAACCACCGGAAATCAGTTTTTAATATATGGCATACGTAGGCATTCAAACCCAGATAAGGAGGAACAATACGCGCTCGGCGCTGCTCCTTATGGGTTTTCCACTTTTAATATTGGCGATGGTGTGGGCCATCATCTACTTTTCGGCCATCTACAGCAAAGAAGGCGTTACCGATTTAGATTTGGCCAACCAGGCATTTCTGAACATAGCCCCATTTGTGGTTATTGGTGTTGGCGTCTGGTTTTTGATCGCGTTCCTGGCGCACACCACGATGATCAAAAGCGCCACCGGATCGCACACGCTGCAGCGTAAGGACAACATGCGGGTGTACAACCTGGTAGAAAACCTCTGCATAGCAGAAGGCATGCGCATGCCAAAAGTCAACATCATCGAAAGTAATGCCCTAAACGCCTTTGCCAGCGGCATAAACGAAAAAACGTATACGGTAACGCTCACACGCGGAATAATCGAAACCCTCAACGACCATGAGCTGGAAGGAGTAATTGCTCATGAACTCATGCACATAAAAAACAGAGATGTGCGACTACTCATTGTATCGATTATTTTTGTTGGCATTCTTTCTTTTCTGGCACAGGTCATTTTCCGCTCTCTTATCTACTCGGGCCACAGTCGGGGCCGCAAAACAGATGGCCGGCTGATGTTGGTGGCTATCGTCGTTGTTTTTGTCGCCTATTTGCTCAGCATGCTGTTCAGGTTTGCACTATCGAGAAAGCGCGAATACATGGCAGATGCCGGCGCAGCCGAAATGACCAAAAAACCACAGGCCCTGGCTTCGGCACTGCGGAAAATCAAAGGCAATCATAAAGTAAAGCAGGTGAAGTCCGACGACGTAGCAGAAATGTTCATTGAAAATACCCCCGATACTTCCAGCGGACTAATGTCCTTTATGACCGGACTTTTTGCTACGCATCCCCCGATTGACAAGCGAATCAGCGTGCTGGAAAATTTCTGAGTCACAAAAAACCCGCGCCATACTTTTTCGGAAAGAAATGACGCGGGGGCACAATAATAAATCCCTGATTTACCCTATTCTTTTTTGATGATAGCTCAGCGCCGCGCAGGGCTTGTCCTTTTATACCTAAGAAAAATAAACAGATAAAAACCTACTTCCAATCGTCGTTAACGTATTGACCCCTAATTGTTAACAAATACGAACGCCCCCTGAATAAGCTTGGCAGAATCCTTTTATGCGAGCCACAGGGCAAATCCGTAACTACCGGATCGCCACGCGCTCTTATCTGGCTACACCTGCCTGGGTACTACGGGTCACTTTCCTGGTTTTGGTGAGCAATGAGAAGAAAAATAGTAAGAACAAAAGCGTACCTTCACAGGCTTTTCATCGTTAGATTTCCTTACCGGTTTGTAAAAACGGAACATTCCTCAACCCTGGCGAGTTAATGGAGCATTGAGCGCAGAGCCATGGCCGTCCCGATTCAAAAAACAATTTGATTTAACCTATGTTTGTCATAATTTTAATTTCGGGCGTACTGCCTGCTTACATTTTGGGTTTGGGGGTTGCTTTTATGTTTATCTCTCAGGTCCTTTGTGTGAGAAAAATGTCAAAAAGGTTACTATTGGAACGATATGCTGTACCCCGGAACCGAGCGGGCGCGACTGCAAAACTAAAAGATGGAAAAATTTGAGCACATCACTGGAAAATAATATCAGTAAATACAAAAGGAAGTTGTATGCCAGCCTTAGCTTGAAGGGCTTTCTGATCTCCCTATCCATATTGCTGTTTGTGTTTTTGTTCTACGTTTTGCTCGAAAATCAGGTCTATCTCAACAGCTTGGCGCGTGCTGTGTTGTTTTACTCGTACCTGACGCTGGCTATAGCGGTCCTTTATAAATTATTTTTCGAAAACCTGTTCAGGCTGTTGGGTGTTCGGCACCAACTAAGCGACGAAGCGGCCGCCAGAAATATTGGCAGCTATTTTCCGGAAATAAAGGACAAGCTCCTCAACATTGTACAGTTGAAAAATCTCTCTCCCGGTACTAACCATCTGTTAACGGCGGGAATAACACAAAAGTCCGGGGAAATTGGGCACATCGCGTTCAGTGATGCCATACAGTACCGCGAGAATCTGAAATACCTTAAAATTTTACTTGTACCTTTCCTGATCGTAGCGTTGATAGGGGTGCTTTCTCCTGGCCTTCTCACCGAACCTGCCAAGAGAATTGTGCAATACAAAAAGGAATTTGCCCCGCAAGCGCCGTTTCAGTTTTTCCTTGATAATGAAAACCTTACAGCCTTTAAAAACGAAGATTTTGAGGTTCGCGCCGGCATCTCGGGAGAATCATTGCCTTCAGATCTTTTTCTCCTTTTCGGTGAACGAAAGATAAAACTGCGAAAAACCGAAGGCCAAAGCTACGTGTACACCTTTGAGAAGGTACAGCAGGATATCTCTTTCCGGCTAAGTGCGGCCGGCTTCAACTCTCCGGTCTACCGCGTTCGGGTGGTGAACCGGCCCAACATCCGGAATTTCGAAGTAGAACTCAACTATCCGGACTACATCGACAAGAATATAGACCGGCTCAGCAATGTGGGTAATTTCCAGGCTCCGGAAGGCACCGAGGTAAAATGGTATTTTCAGACACTCGAAACCAACGAGTTGAATATCGTTTTTTTATCACCAGAAGAAGAAAATAATTTGTTACTGTCTGAAAATGAGCTATTTACATTTGAAAAACAAATAAAACACACCACGGACTACACACTGGATCTGGTTAATGAATACAGTCACAACAAGGACGTGATACGATACCACATCGAAATAATAAAGGACAAATATCCGGAAATCGACCTGCAGCAACATCGAGACACAGTCATGTATCAGCAAATATTGTTAGGTGGTCAAATTTCGGACGACTACGGCCTCACGGGGCTGCGACTGCACTACAGAACGACTTCGGAGGCTCCATTTGTATCCCTGCCCATTCGCATAGACCGTACTAAAAATCAGCAAAGCTTTTACTATCAATGGATGCTGGATACGCTGTCTTTGAAAAACGGCCAACAGGTTGAATACTATCTCTCGGTAAGTGACAACGATGGCATCAACGGGTCGAAAACCTCCACTACATCCAGGTATCTTTTTAGAGTTCCGGACAAAGAAGAAGTAAATGAGCTCATTAGTAAATCTTCTCAATCTACTGAAAATCAAATAGATAAGACATTAGAAAAGTCTAAAAAG
>CAYUJK010000043.1:2181-14854 GCA_964444895.1 uncultured Roseivirgaceae bacterium | reverse complement strand
ACCTATCCCGCTTCTACGGGTAGAAATTTCAATGAAATTCTGCGGGTGATTGATTCACTACAGCTCACAGCCTATCACCAGGTAGCTACGCCCGCTAACTGGGAAGACGGCGACGACTGCGTAGTGGTGCCATCTATACCTACTTCCGAAATCCCCAATAAGTTTCCCAAAGGGTTTAAAGAAATAAAGCCTTACCTGAGGATGACCCCTCAGCCGAATAAATAAGAAACAAAAAAGGCTGCCTACGGGCAGCCTTTTTATTTTATATTCTTCTCTATTTCTCAAGCTACATAGAGTACCGACTTCACGGCATCTATTGTTCTTTTCACATTTGGCAAGGTGGCGTCTATCAGAGTAGGCGCATACGAGAGTGGCACATCCATGCTCACCACCCGTCTTACGGGTGCATCGAGGTAGTCAAACGCGTGCCGCTGAATGTGGTAGGTAATTTCCGAAGAAATACTGCCAAGAGGCCAGGCTTCCTCTACACACACAAGTCTGTTGGTCTTTTTTACTGAGTTTACAACAGCCGCAAAGTCGATGGGCCTCACCGTCCGCAAATCCACTACCTCGGCGGAAATGCCGTCTTTTTCCAGTTCTTCCGCTGCCTGAAGGGCTACTTTCATGATCTTTCCAAAAGAAACGATTGTTACATCGTTACCTTCTTTCTTTACATCTGCTACACCTAGAGGTAACAAATATTCGTTTTCCGGCACCATGCCTTTATCGCCATACATCAGCTCCGATTCCATAAAAATTACCGGGTCATTATCGCGGATAGACGCCTTCAGGAGCCCCTTGGCGTCATAAGGATTACAAGGAACTACTACTTTGAGTCCGGGCGTATTGGCATACCAATTTTCAAAATTCTGCGAGTGCTGAGCACCTAACTGCCCTGCATTTCCGGTAGGCCCGCGGAAAACAATGGGAACATCAAACTGCCCGCCAGACATGGACTTCATTTTCGCCGCGCCGTTGATCACCTGGTCGATGGCCACCAGCGAAAAGTTGAATGTCATAAACTCGATGATTGGTCTCAGCCCGTTCATGGCTGCCCCAATTCCCAAGCCGGCAAACCCCAACTCAGAGATAGGAGTATCCAATACCCGCTCAGGGCCAAACTCATCCAGCATACCCTGGCTGGCCTTGTAGGCGCCATTGTACTCTGCCACTTCCTCTCCCATCAAAAACACCTTGGGATCGCGCCTCATCTCTTCAGACATGGCGTCGCATATCACTTCTCTGAATTGTTTTTCAACCATTGCTTCTCATTTTGGAAGTGCAAAAATAGGGATTAGATTATTTATCGGAAACAAAGTTCAAAAAAAAAGCCCCACCACAAGGGCGGGGCTTCCTTACCAAATTTTGTTCTTTTATTTCAAAGCGCTTTGAAAAGCATCGCTTCCTGAGATATTCCTGAACTCAAGGTCATCAAGCGCCTTCTGTTTCAATGAAGGATCGATCGCTACAGCGTCTTTCAAGTGTGCTACAGCGTCATCTGCTTTGTTGAGTCGGGCAGCAGCTACAGCCGCCACATATTTGCCCATTGCATAGTCACTGTCTTTGTCAGCCAGTTCGTCAAGGGTAGTCAGCGCATTTTGGCCGTCGCCGGCCAATACTTGCGCAAGGCCTTTGTTGAACAGATTGTCCGCTTCGTCAGAAGAGTTTGACAGTGATTTCACTGCTTCGTTGTATTTCGCTTGCTTGATTTCAATAGCGCCTTTCACACCATTGAAACCATACACATCTTTAGAAGGAAGGCTTTTAGAAACAGCACCAGAGATCGCATCGTATCCTTTAGCAGTGTTTCCTCTGAGGTGCTCTACTACACCAAGGTTACCCTGTGCATAAGCGTTGTCCTTTTTGTTCGCTGATATTTCGAGCTGTGTAGCGGCTTTTTCGAGATTCTCATCTCCTTCGCCGGCAGCTGCCAATTGGATATATACCGCTGCAAGGTTATTGTGGGCCGCCCAGTTGCTGTAGGTCTTTACAGTAGCTTCGTAGATAGCCGCTTTCTCTTTCAACGATGGCGTAAGGTAAGCCGCATAGGCAAGCTCTCCGTAAGAAAGCGTATCTGCCGGAAGTGATCCTTCGGCAATTTGCTTAGCTAACACCGAGATTTCAGCATCTGATCTTTTCTCTATCACTGTAAGAATATCTGTTTTGGCAGTTCTCAATTCAGGATAGATGTCGTTGAATACTTTTTTGTAAGTAGAGAGCTGGCGAAGTTGTTTTTCCTTATCTTCGAATGAACCGGCGCCATTAACAATATTCACGTATTCTGACTTTGCCGACTGATCGATCCCGTCGTATTCTTCCAGTTTCATTTTGAACTCGGTCCAGTCTTCGATTACAGGCTTAATGACAAATTTTATTGAATCAGCTGCTCCTTTATAATCATAACGCTTCATCATGTTTCTGTACCACTCTTCGATCACTTCAGCCCTGTCTTGAGCAAGTCTTGAGTTGATTCGCTCAGCACCCTCAGGAGAGTGAGTACCAGTGATGGTTACGGTACGGGTTACGTTTTTCTCAGCAATAAATGCCTGGAAGAACTTACCACGATCACTCGCTCTTTCTGAGCTTCGGAGCACTGAACTTCCCTGTAAAAAGAAGAAGTTCACATTGGTGGGCTCAAGTTCTTCTTCAGGAGTCCATCCCTGTACCTGATCGTCTTTGTAATCGTAGCTTACATAAGCCGCGTAGGAAGCAGGCGCCACCAACCTTGAAGTGGTGATCATGCCCTTTCCGATTTCCATAGCAGGTTCGGGTTGAGGGTCGGTTTGCTTCCCTTTTTTGGTGTCAATACCTACACCTTGCAAGGTCAACGAGCCTTTGCCCATTCCTTCCTCATACGGGAATTGGAAATCTTCTACAACCCTTGGAGCCTGGGTTTTTGCATTAGGATGATCATCACCTTTGATCTCTATCCTGTCTAATTCTACAGCTTTACCGGCATATTCGTATTTCAGGTCGATGCCATAGGCAAGGCCTGGTTTCAACATTTTCACCGGGAGCGTGGCAGACACGTCAAACTTAACAGTATCTGCATGTACCTCTAATGGGTTGGGGTTTACTTCGAGTTGCTGGTCTTTTGCCATCTTCATCATCTTCTGCAATTTGCAGCCAGACAGCAGAGCAAAACTTAAAATGATTAAGGAGTAACTTAATTTTCTCATCTGAATTTGCGTTTTAATTTCGTTGAGTTTGGGCAAAAATATTGTTATATTTTAATTATTCCAATATAACTATTAAAAAATGATATGTATATTTACCCACCCTATTAATAATTTGATATTCGGTCTAAAATACCTTAAAAAATGAGAAGAATACAAATTTTTTTTGAGGATCAGGCTTTTGGTGTTTGTACGAGATTAGGCGAAAAACTCAACATCTCTACTTCAAGTATTAGGATTTTTTTTATATACTCCTCATTTCTTACCTTCGGATCGCCCATAATCGTATATCTGGCATTGGCCTGGATCATGAATATTCGCAAGTACATTCGTCAACGGTACAACCGATTGTGGTATTCTTAGCTCACAATTGTGTGTATTTCCGTACTTTAAAGAGGTAAAATTTGAGCAAGATGCTTTTGCCGTAGTAACCCGCCGTTTTTCCCAAATCGAGCGAGGTTCCTCTCCGCTTTTTCAAATAATCGTTTAATTTCAAATAAAATCTTATGTGCGCCTTAAAAACGCTCCAAAACGAAGAAAATGAACCCCGAACCAAAAAGTTCAGGGCAGCGGGGAAATCAAGGCACAGCCTCATAAACACTTTTTGCACTACCTGACCCGCCGGCAGATTTTTTACCAACACGAAAAGGCTATTCCGAAAATTGAGGTAAACCTTCCGCGGGTTGTCCTTAGGCAGGGTGCCCCCACCTACATGATAGACTACCGAATCTGGGCAGTACAATACGCTGAAACCGGCATTTTTCCATCGCCAGCAGAGGTCTATTTCTTCCATGTGCGCAAAGAAGTGCTCATCGAACCCCCCAAACTCCAAAAACAAACGGGTACGCACCAATACGCAAGCACCCGTAGCCCAGAAAACTTCGGCTACTTCATCATACTGCCCTTCATCTTTTTCTATTGTGTCAAAAATCCGCCCTCTGCAAAAAGGATAACCGTACTTGTCGATAAAACCGCCTGCAGCGCCGGCGTATTCAAAAAATTCCCTTCGATGGTACGACCGTATTTTCGGCTGAACGGCTGCGACGTCTTTGCGGTCTTCGAGTAGCTGTACCAGCGGCGCTACCCAACCCTCCGTAACCTCCACATCGGAATTGAGCAGCAGCGAATAAGGTGTGTCTATTTCGGCGAGGGCCCTGTTGTAGCCGCCGCAAAACCCGAAGTTTTGCGCCAGGGGTATCACCTGAACTTCAGGGAATTTCTTCCTGACCAGGGGAATTGAATCGTCGGTAGAGGCGTTATCGGCCACCACGATTTTGCAGCCCGGACTATACCGGATTACCGTAGGAAGAAAGCGCTCCAGGAAAGCAGCGCCGTTGTAGTTGAGGATGACTATGGAAACGAGCTCCATCAGAACATCTTGGAGAAGTCAAGCCCGGGAATATTCGGCAAAAAGCCCTCCGTGCTTTTTTTCAGCTCTTCGGCGGCTTTCTCTTCCACATTTTCCATCGCCTTATTTACTGCCGCCACAATGAGGTCGGCCATGAGCTCCTTGTCTTCTTTTTTCACAATGTCGTCGTCTATTTCCAGCTTCACCAGCTTCTTTTTGCCATTTACAGTGGCCGTAACTAAGCTGGCGCCGGCATCACCCGTGGCGGTAATTTTCTCCAGGTTTTGCTGGGCCTCTTTCATTTTATCCTGCATTTCCTTCACTTTACCCAGCATTTTCGACATGTCCATCATAATCCTTTCCTTTTATCTTAATAAGTAAATTTCGCCTGTTTTTGAGAATTCTCGCCCCATTTCGTCTTCAAATTCTGCGTTGAAAATATAGACGTCGGAAGGCGCTGGTTGCGACCTGATCACGCCTCCCCATCCCTCGTCGGGGTCGTCGGTTTCGAAGATGAGTTCTCCCCACCGTGTAAATATAGTAAGCCTATAGCGGATAATGTATTTTCCCTTGAAATTAAAGGCGTCGTTCAGTCCATCACCGTTTGGCGTAAACGAATTTGGAAATACGACAAACGAGGGAAACGTGAGTGTGAAAAAATTCGAATACACATCGGGCAAACCGAAATCGGCAGGCAATGCCACCACCCGGTACATTACCTGCTGGGGCAGGTTTTCAAAATCGGTTTCTTCAAAGGTGCCGTTGAGCCCCATATCCACCTCGTCCAGCAGCTCTCCGTCTACCGAGAACTTTTGAAGGATGTAACCCCTCGGGCCATTTTCCCAACCGAGGTAGCCAGTCCAGAGAATTGCAGTATTGGTTTCTTTGCTCAGAAAAACGGGTGAAACGACCGTTTCGGGCGATAGGTTGCCACAAAGATTTTCGTAAGCAAGCCGGTAGGTATACCTATGCCTGTCGGGCCTGGAGTCTGTATCAGAAAAGGTGTTCTCATCCAACTGAAAGGTAGAAAACCCCTCCCCGCCTTCCTGGCTTTTGCGAATACGGTAGTAGGCCGGGGTTGGCTCCAGGGCCTCCCAATTCAAAACGACGATATTGTCTTCTACCGATGCAGAAACGTCGAGGATGGCCGGTGGCGTGTCTGTGGAAAATGCGGTTTCGCAAACCAATTGGCTCAGGCTTTCCAGTCCGTTGTTCTCTGACATCACTATGCGGTAGCAATACTCTACGCCACAGGTTACGTCGGCATCAATATACTCGCTGGCCACAGTAGAGGCCACGATGTTGCTGTCTCTATCTATGGAAAAGGCCTGTAGATCGGTGGATTCTGTAGACCAGTTAAGCCGGTTTTGATTGTTTTCCGCGGCTACTGTCAGCACCACACTGCACGCCGTTTCAGATGGCATGGATGCGCCACTGCAGGGGTCAAAGACGGTAATTCTAAAGCAATAAAAGCTACCGCCGGCATCGAGGTTATTCACGATGTATTCCGAAGCGAAATCATCAGAAGAGATGGTGTCAAGGGCAGTAAAAGCAGTGGAACCATCTGTGCTCATTTCTACGATATAGGCAAAACCCTCTTCCAGGGTATAGTTCAGTCGGATGCTGTCGTCATTCAACACCTCTACCCGATTGATCTCCGCGGGCACGAAGGCGCTCGTGAGTGTCAGTTGCCGGGTGGTGGAAAGGCAGTTTAGATTGGCCAGGCCAGCGTCAGGTATAGCCGGATCCATCAGCCCTTTTACCGTAACGTTAAAAGTTCCCAACACGCCATAGTCGTGCGTGAGCAGGTCTCCGGGGCTTACCTGGCCCGTATTGCCGTCTCCCCAATCTACCCAATAGGCGGGGTAGAAATCGTCGTTTGCATACACAAAAGCTTCCGTCCCCTGACAGTTTGCCAAAATGGAGCGGGGAGACTCGGGCGCTATCACTTCTACGAAAATAGAAGCCCGGCGCGGATCCGCATTCTGAATTGTTTGGGTAATTTCATAAACCCCGGGAGAGGTAAATGTGAAAAACGTGTCGAGCGTCTCTCCTGCACCATAGTTGTAGTTGCGGATTTCCCCACTTGGCGCACCTGACTCATCGATGATCGTTACGGTGAAGGCATTACACCCCCGATCAGATGTTGCAGACAGTTGAGCGCTGAATTGCGCGTGAACCCCCACCGGGCACAGCAGCAAAAAAAAGATTTTTATATGTGAAAGCCGGAATTTCAAATTGCACGAAAGTGTAAATAATACCAAAACGCTCTCGAAAAAGTAAAATTTTAGCGCCTGCCAAGTTAATGATAATCCCCTACAAAAAAGTAAGTGGGCAAAACGATGTATCACACATGGCGTTGCATGTTGACAAGCCACGCAGACACCTGACCAAAATCCTATTTCAAGCTTGAAATGATTTCATCAATGCCGAGATCCCGCTGCTCTCCGGTGGTCATATTTTTCAACCCAAAGCGCTGGCTTTCTATTTCCCGGCTGCCTGCCAGGAGCACATACGGTATTTTTTTCTTATCGGCATAGTTCATCTGCTTTTTCATCTTGGCCGGCTCGGGAAATACTTCTGAAGCCACGCCTGCATCCCTCAATTTTTTGAGCAGCTTTAGTGCGTATCTCCCCGACTGCTCGTCAAAATTGACCAGCAGTACTTTTGTCCCGGCCAGGTTTTCTTGAGGAAAGAGGTTTTTCTCTTCCATGATATCAAATATCCGCTCGATGCCAAAGGAGAAACCCACACCGGAAACACCCTCCAGACCAAAAACACCCGTAAGATCGTCGTATCTGCCGCCACCACTGATGCTGCTCGTGATCGACGAGTCATGCGCCACTACCTCAAAAATGGCTCCCGTGTAATAGGTAAGTCCCCTGGCGAGGGTAATGTCTATCTTCAGGTTGGGTTGGGCAATCTCAAAATCTTTCAGGTAAGAGAATATTTCTTCCACTTCGCCAATGCCCTTCATCCCCATTTCCGATCCTGAAAGTACCTTCTTGAGCTGCGCAACTACCTGATCATTATCGCCATCGAGTGCAAAAAAAGGTTCTGCTTTCGCAATACTCTCCTGGCTAAAGCCATTTTGCGCCAGCTCTTCCTCTACTTTTTCCTTGCCAATCTTATCCAACTTATCTATGGCTACACAAAAGGCCGTTTCTTTCCCTTTGGCGCCTATGACTTCGGTAATGCCGCTCAGTATCTTCCGGTTGTTGATCTTGATGGTAAACTTTTCAATGCCGAGCCGCGCGAATACCTCATTGATCATCAGTACATTTTCTGCTTCGCAAAGCAGGGAATCGGTACCTACTACATCGGCGTCGCACTGGTAAAATTCCCGGTATCGGCCCTTTTGCGGTCGATCGGCACGCCACACCGGTTGGATCTGGTACCGGCGAAATGGGAAAGTAATGTCGCTTTGGTTCATCACCACATACCGGGCGAAGGGCACGGTGAGATCGTAGCGGAGACCTTTTTCGGAAATTTGGGGGATGAGCTTCACATAGTCGGGATTGCTTTGCATGTCCGCAGTTTTCATGAAATCTCCCGAATTCAAAATTTTGAAGAGCAGCTTATCTCCTTCATCGCCATATTTGCCTGTGAGCACAGAAAGATTTTCCATCGCGGGCGTTTCCAGGGGCTGAAAGCCGAACTTTTCAAAAGTTTCTTTAATAATAGAGAAAATGTAGTTTCTCCTGGCCATTTGTTCCGGCCCGAAATCTCGCGTTCCCTTGGGGATAGTGGGCTTTTGCTTGCTCATGAAAATTAAATTTTCGCAAAGCTAAAAAATGTGGGGTAAATAAGAGGAGTATAATAGCTTTTCGTTTTAGCAGTGGAGAACCAACAGCTCATCCCCGCCCCAGCTTCCACCTCACCACTACCGCTAGGTTCACCAGGAAAAGCAGGATCACAATGCCATTGGCCAGGCCGCCGAAATATTTTAATTGAGACATTGAAAGCATACCACCCATTACCCTGACAAGGAGCGTTATTTGCAGCAATACGCCCCAAACATACAGGCTGGGGTGATAAGGCCGCTGTGAAAGCCCCAATACGCCGGGCAAAATGATGGGCGCGTGCGCCAGGATCATGGAGAAGACAAACCCTATGAAAAAAGTATGCAGCAGGGCATCGTAGTGTACGTAGCCTGTCTTTTCAAATAAAAAGAGTAGTCCGCTCACCCATAGCCAGCAGTAGCCCATGAGCAGCAGCACGGCAGAATAGCGATGAATACCCGGCATTTTTATGGCTTTCCAGATCATATCGTACTGCAGCAGCCACAGCGCTATGAGCATCATGGAAAGCCCCGCCATCATTCTGCCGGCGGTATGAAAAGGCACTATGCAGGCTATCACAAACAAGGCCATCAGGTACACAAGCATGTATTTTTTTGCTTTGGAGACCGGCAGAAAACGGTTGAGTTCCAGGCGCTCTGCCGCTATGGTGATCATGAGGAAGGCGATCCACCACATGATGGAATAGGCATAGGCCTTGTACGAAAGCAAGAAAATATTCCCTACCAGCCAGCAGGCCGAAGCGCCCCACATGATCAGGTGGGCGAGGTCAGCATAAATGCGGTTTATGCGATAAAAAACATAAACAAGGCCCACACTACCGGCCACCAGGCAACAGTGGGCCAGGGTATTCCACCCCAACAGGTACCAGACTATGCTGGAACCGTTGACAACAGGGATAAGGTAGAGCCAGGGTTTTTTAAATGCCACGATGCGCTCCAGGATAATGACCGAGCCGAGAAAACTGCCCGTCATGATGGCTCCGTGATGAATGATAACGGAGCCGAGTGGCAAGGCAAAACCTAACCTGTACCACCCGGAAAAAATCCCCATTAACAATGATATGACGATAAGGGGCGCAACAAAAAACTTGTATCTGTTGAGCGATAAATTACTTTTTCTTCCGAATGCATTCGGATCAACACTCCTGGCCATGTACGAAATAGATCAACTTGTTCTCAATTCTGATTTTCTCTTTCTCCGCCATGAACGCTATGACTTCTGCAGGAGAGAGGGCATTGTCCAAACAAGTTAAAAATTTCACGTCGTAACCAAAGGTGTTTTTTAGCTTCAGCAACAATTCGTCCTGAGTAAGAGGCTGCTCCATCTCGCGAAGCATTTGCAACACCTGATGAATATGTACTACGTTTGCCATTTTTACTTTAGGGCTGCCTTTACCCGGGGCGACAATACATTATTTTCCAGGTGAATGTGTTGGAAAAGATCATCCTGAAATTCTTCGAGGTTGAAATACAAAGCCTTGAATGTATTGCACGCCCAATCGGGATAGGTGAAATTTCCTGTAAGCGCTTTGATTTCATGAATTAGCTCCCCGGCCAAGGTGTGCTCATCGTACAACTCCTCGATAAGGCTACCCCATTCTTCTTTTCGGAAAGCGTTTCTTTCTTCCGATGCTTTGATCAGGGGAAATACCTGTTGCTCCTCTTTGTCAAGATGCGACCGAAGCTCCACCGCCAGGTTTTGCAGGGTGCTGTTGAGCTGGCGCAGCGATGGCATATCGTGGCCATGTACCTCGGCCACCCTGTCGGCCATCAGCAGCAACTGGGGCAGCGTTTCCTTTACGTAAGTATGATGATTGTTGACTATGTAGTCGCATATAGCTCCCGCAGGCCAGGATTCTATTCGCAAGTTCTGTTCGCCTCTTCCTGCCAGCGTTTCTATCTCACGCAGAATTTGCTGCGCATCCAGGCCGTTCTTATCGCACACCTCTTCCAATGGCCGGCCTCCTTTACAACAGAAATCAATGTCATATTTCTTAAATATGATGGCCGCATTGGGCCGTTCTGTTACGATTTCTGCAACTGTTTTTCCTTGTTCTAAGATCATTGTCCTCTATTTTTTGGTTAATACTTTGTGGTTCAGTACTTCCAGGGCTTCTCTCGGCGCCCGGCCCAGCCCTTCCTGCTGAAAGACGATTTCGCCTTGTTCATTCAATACACTCACTATGTTCGAATGGCTGAAGTCTTTATCCCCTGTTTTTTTAAACTTCACACCCAGCACAGCGGCCAGCTCCATCACGTCGGCCTGGTCGCCGTTAAGCAACACCCACCTGTCAGGATCGAGCTCCATTTTTTCGGCAAATTGATGCATTTGTGCGGGTGAATCGCGATGGCTGTCAAAAGACACCAGCACGAACCGTGTATGCTCCAATTCCTCCGCAGTAAGCCCTTCTTCAATGGCCAGCATATCTGCCACTAACCTGGGGCAAGCATACTGACAGGAGGTGTAGATCATGGAGATAACGGTTTTGTATCCGCGGAGCGACTGCAATTGCATTTCGGCGCTGCGCTGTGTAGTCCAGGTAGACGTCAAATGAAAAAGCGACATCTCCGACGCTTCTCCAGCCTCCACCACCTCGTGTTTGCGGTGGCTGCATTCCGCAATTTCCGCCTTTTGCTGTTTGGAATGACACGCGGTTAATATGAGCAAGCCTATAAGGGCGTATTTTGGAAAGTTCATGTTTCTATTGATTTATGTTGACATCTTTGGCACACCGAAAGCCAAGGTTCGATGTGGTGTAGTTGGCCTTCAGACTGCTACGAAATGCATAGCGCAGAAAAGCGATATAGTTTTTGGTGTCCTTGGCGCCAAGGGTTCCTCCCGCGCAAAACAGGTCTCTGTCGATTCCCGCATTGGCCCGCGACTCACCCACAAGCATCACGGAGTTGAAATCCAGCACCCACTCCCAAATTGAGCCGTGCATGCCGTACACTCCGTAGTAGTTCCTAAAGCCCTTCGATACATCCGGGTGTACTTTGGGGTTGGGCTTGCTGTACCAATCCAGCAATTGCTGGTAAAACCTGTCATCGTTGACGGCGTCTGCTTTGGTGTCACTGGCGGCGGCGACATACTCCCATTCCTCAATAGTGGGAAGTCGTTTCCCCTGAACCTGGCAATATTTCTTTGCTGCAAACCAAGATACCCTCGTTACCGGGCTTCCGGCCATCTCCTGCCCGAAATCCAACCCATCACGCCAATGGGACAGGTAATTTTCATCGGCAAAAATTCCCTTGATACTGCCTTTCTGCCATTCCGGATGTTGCGCTACAAACTCCCTGTACTCGGCGTTGGTCACGGGGTACGTGTCAATATAAAAGGCCTCGACACTGATCTGGTCCCCTTCGGGATCGTCCTTGTACAAGGGTGTGTAGCTCCCCGATGGTATTTTCACCATATCTACCTGAGCCATCAGGCTTGATGTGAATGAGCCTGCCACCAGGAAGGCGAATGCCGATGCTTTTATGATCTTCATTTTTTTAGTGGGCTGCTTGTTGGCGTATTTTACTTACCTGCGCCGGAGTCACTTCCCGCGGCGTATTGCCCCAGTTGTTGTAGATGTAGGTGAGCACATTGGCTACTTCTTCATCCGAGAGGTTGAGGCGAGGCATGGTGCTGTTAAAGCTTTCACCATTTACGACTATGGGCCCTTCCAGTCCGTGTACTACGGCACTTATCGCCTTATCGGCACTGGCGTTCAGGTAGTCTGACTTGGCCAGAGGTGGGAAGGCCTTGGGAATGCCCTGCCCCTCGGGCTGGTGGCAAGCCTGGCAGTTTTGCTTATACACCGATTCTCCTAAACTTATCCGCATGTCTACATTGCCTGCTTTTACGGGTTCGGGCGCTTTGGCCGTAGGCATAGATTGTACTGTACTTCCCTCAGGATGGTATATTCTATCGTCTGTTTGGCCCGAGTAGATCCCTTTGTTTTCAAGTCCTGTTACTTTGAGCATACCCAGTGCCCCCTTGTTGAACGCCCTGAATATGGAGTGATCCACCAGTATATAATTACCGGGCGCCTCCAGGCCAAACTCAACAATGGCCGACCCGCCAGCAGGTATTAGGGTGGTCTGCACATTGGCGTTGACCATATCGCCCCCTTCTATGTATACTTTATCGAAAATTTCGCCGATGACGTGGAATGAAGACACGAGGTTAGGTCCGCCATTACCAACAAACATCCTGACTTTTTGGCCTACCTCGGCTTCCAGGGCTCTGTCGCCGGTGAGCGCTCCCACGGCACCGTTAAACACGACATACTCGGGGATTTCGCGTAAGGCCTTTTCCATATCAAATGGCTGAAGCCCCGGCTCTCCGTATCCGCCTTTGGT
>CAYUJK010000043.1:0-2081 GCA_964444895.1 uncultured Roseivirgaceae bacterium | reverse complement strand
TTCATGAGGTGAAACTCCACCAGGTCTCCTTCCCGCACCCGGATGAACTTACCCGGTACCGTGCCTCCAAACGTCCAGAAGGTATAGTCCACACCGTCTGACAGCGTCATCACTTCCTCGGTTACTTCCAGCCTTACGATTACCTTTGCCGCCCACTTTCTGTCGATAGGAGGGGGTACGTGTGGCGGGTTAGTGAGCACTGCCTCTATGGGTTCATCGGTTCGCCCGGGCTGTTCCTGCATCGCTATTTTTTTATCTCCAGTCTGGCATCCCACAGCACCTACCAAAACCAGGCAGAAGAATATTATGATTTTTTGCATAGCTTTAAATTTTGAATTGTACCCAAACTTCGCCCATTTTGCATTCACCGATTTATGACTGGAATCATATTGGGCAGAATCGTTAAAAAAATGATCTCAGAGCAGTATTTACAGGAGCACAACGTGAGGTATACGGAGGTGCCCAGGGGCGCCATACTTTTTCACCAGGGAGAAAAAGCACAGTACTACTGGCAGGTAAAGGCGGGTGAAATAAAGATGGTGAGCTACAGCGAAAAGGGGCAGGAATTTACCCAGGGGATATTTCAACAGGGCGAAAGCTTTGGAGAGCCACCACTTTTTGCCAACCTGAACTACCCCTGCAACGCCGAGGCCATGGTGGACAGCCAGGTGTACAAAATACCGAAGGAAGATTTTTTCAATTTGCTCAAAAATGATTTCGAACTTCACCTGGCCTTCACCGTAAATCTTTCGAAACGGATTCACTACAAGGCCACCATTATGAACGAAATCTCTTCTTACGATCCCGAGCATCGCATCCTCACCTTGATCGACTACCTGCACCAGGACAAAAAGAACGACGGCATGGTAGAAGTTCCCTTTACGCGCCAGCAAATAGCCGATATGACGGGCCTGAGGGTAGAAACCGTAATCCGCAGCATCAAATCGCTGGAAAAACAGGGCAAAGTGAAGATCAGGAACAGGAAGGTGTACCGGTATTTTTAGGGGCACGGAAGGGCGGAAGAATGTGATGGTGGAAGAGTGGAATAATGGAACAATGGAATGATGGAAGAGTTAGGTGGCCATCGCTGTGTGTATTTAATATGGACAGCGAGTGTTGGCAAAAACACTGGCAATGAGTGAAGTTTAGCAAATCTTGAGGTTGTACTTAATCGGAAAATGATTGTATTTTTGATGAATGAGTATAGTAGACAGAAATATCGATAAGATTAAAGCTCTATGCGGCAAACACAAAGTGAGTAAATTATTTGTGTTTGGATCGGTGCTTACAGATGGTTTTAAAAACTCAAGTGACGTTGATTTTTTGGTTGATTTCTCGGGAGTGGATTTGTATGACTACGCTGACAATTATTTTGACTTGAAAAAAGCACTGGAAGATATACTTAACCGGCACATTGACCTTTTGGAAGACAAAGCAGTAAAAAATCCCTACTTAAGGCAATCCATCGATTCTTCAAAAAAACTAATCTATGGATAGTGAAATAAAAACCTGGCTCTTTGATGTTTTACAGGCCATCAATGAGATAGAAGGCTATTACCAGAACAAACCTAAAATTTTTGAAGAGTTTATTTCTGATATCAAAACAAAGAGAGCTGTTGAGCGTGATTTGGAAATCGTGGGAGAGGCCGTAAATCGAATACTAAAAAAAGACAAATACTTTCCGCTTAACAATGCCGAAAAAATTATTGGCACTCGCAATAGAATCATCCATGGATATGACACCGTTTCCGACGATCTGATATGGAGTATTGTGATCAACCATTTGCCTAAATTAAAAGCAGAAATAACGGAGCTGTTAAGTAAGTGAATACCACCGGGATTTTGGGGCAATGGCAGGTGTACGGGTATTTTTAGGGGGATGGAAGAGTGGAAAGGTGGAATAATGGAATAGTGGAAGGATGGAAGGGCGGCTAGGTTAGGTGGTCATTGGTGGGCAGATTTAACATGTAGAGATTTATTGTTCCGTCCTGGAACGCCTGGCAGGTGGCATCTCACAGAATTTCCATCCAGTATTTTGCAATACGAAATTCAATAATTACCTTTGCAGCCCGAATCATAAA
>CAYUJK010000042.1:0-14995 GCA_964444895.1 uncultured Roseivirgaceae bacterium | reverse complement strand
AAAAATGACTGCAAATAGAAAAGGCGGTATTGCTACCGCCTAATCATTAACTACCAACCGCACTATGAAAACCCTTATCTTTTATCCAAATAACCTTTATTTCTATTCTAAAAAGGCGCCTCTTTTGCAAAGACCACAAATTACCAACTTCACAAGAGGCGCCTTTTCAGCTTAAAAAATCTAAATCTTTTCCCGATCATTTTCAGGATCATCATTTAGGACTAAGTTGAAAAAGAAGGCGGTCTTCCCACAATATCAGCGTCACTACCGCCCATCTAATTACCCCAAAACCAATTTTAACTTTTAGCCCTTTACCCGGTTTTTCCATACTGGCGTCCCTTCTTCCACTCTTCAAGGATCACGCTAATTCTCCTCTTATCGAGCCAGATTTTCATTCCGAGTATCTGACAACCAATTTCGATCAGCTATTTGCCAAAAACATGCTAAAATATTAACTAATTGTAAATCAATTAGTTAACTACGTGCCAAAAGTCAATTAACTCTGCTTTTGGGACATTATTCTCATTTTGGGAAAATCTATCAATGCCAAGTGCGGGTGTCCACCCCCAAAAAAATACTTGTAACCCTTCGGCTTTCTTGACCTTTCTTCATTAATTCGCAGAAAAAAGCATCAGTATGAATCCCTGGCACAGTGTTCCCATCGGAAAAGACTCCCCTGAGTTTGTAAATGGCATTATCGAAATCCCGAAAAACACCCGGGCTAAGTACGAACTCGACAAAGTGAGCGGTATGCTCAAGCTGGACAGGGTACTGTATTCTTCGGTGTACTACCCGGCAAACTATGGATTTATTCCCCAAACATATTGCGACGATAATGACCCTCTTGATATAGTGATTCTCTCCCAGATTGAGCTGGTGCCACTGTGCATCGTACCGGCAAAAGTGATCGGCGCCATGCGGATGCTGGATCGTGGCGAGGCAGATGACAAGATCATTGCTGTAGCCGCCAAAGACATGAGCGTAAATCACATGAACGATATCAACGAGCTCCCCGATCACTTTTTCAGGGAGTTGAAAAGCTTTTTCGAAGATTATACCAAATTAGAGAAGAAAGAAGTGGTGGTAGAGGATTTTCAGAATAAGGAAGTGGCGCTGGAAATAGTGCGCAAAAGCATTGAAGACTACAAGAGAAATTTTCTAAACGAATATTAGCCTCCGGCAGCAATGCCATTGGACCTGTACAGCCGTACGGGCAAATCGTCCGGGCAGGTATCATGAAGAGCCAAGATGGTGTCGTCGCTACCGGGATAGGTTTCATGAGCGGCTATTTCTGCCATTGGCGCCAAGGCAAATTTCCTCTTCCTGAATTCCCGATGGGGAACGACCAGGTGAGGCAAATCAATAACCTGATCGTGGTAAAACAAAATATCAATATCAATGAGCCGCGTGCCCCACTTTACGATCCGTTCGCGTCCCATGCCTTTTTCTATTTCCAAAATCGCTGCCAGCACCTCCTCTGGCGAAAGTTGCGTATGTAGCTTCACGGCCAGGTTCAAGAAGTCAGGCTGCTCCTCAATGCCCCAGGCGGAGGTCTCGTAGGTAGACGAAACCGCCTCTACAGCTCCCACCCCCGCTTCCAGGCGGGCCAGCGCCGTGCGTAAGTTCTGTTCACGGTGGCCGAGGTTAGTGCCCAATAATAAAAAAACTCCTCTCATCTGATTTTTAGCTTCAAAAATAGAAATAGTCTTTTAATATATTTTCAGAACTATTAATATTATTCCCTGAAACTTATTAAATAAAGTATACCATGGGATTTCTAAAAAATGTTCTGGCGGTGCTTGTAGGCCTGTTAGTGTTTTCATTTGTATCTATCTTTTTTATCAGCATTTTCCTTGTGGCCATCTCGCAGGAAAAGCCGGTAATCACGAAGGAAAACACCGTGCTACACGTGAAGCTGGACCAGAAGATCGTAGAACGGGAAACTAACGACCCTCTGGCAGAGCTCATGCCTGGCGCTATGGGACGAAGCGCCGGCCTGGTAGATCTCAGGCGAGCCCTGGAACACGCCCATCATGATGACAATGTAAAGGGAATATTGCTGGAGGCTCCATTTATCACCTCGGGAATAGCCTCTGCCATGGAGATACGCCAAATGCTGGCGAAATTCAAAGAAAGTGGAAAGTTCGTTATCGCATACGCTGACTACTACACCGAAGGTGGATATTACGTGGCGTCAGTAGCCGATGAGGTGTATGTAGCGCCGGATTTTGGCATGCTGGAGTTCAACGGCCTTAGCAGTCAGCGGGTCTACTTCAAAGGCACGCTCAAAAAGCTGGGCGTGGAACCCATTGTTTTCAGGGCGGGCAAGTACAAGAGTGCCGCGGAATCCTTCGTAGAGTCTGAAATGACACAAGCCGAAAGAGAGCAGGTAGCGGCCTACGTTGAGTCGATCTACGGCAATATCCTGGAGGACATTTCTGCATCGAGGGATATCCCTATAGATGAGCTGAAAAACATTGCGGGCAATATGCTGGTAAGACAAGAGGTGGATGCTGAAAAATATGGCCTCGTGGACAAGCTGGCCTATCGCGACGAAGTGATCAGAATAGTAAAAGACAAAGTGGGGGTAAGTGAAGAAGACAAGATTCCGCTGATGAGTTACTCTTCGTATAATCAATCATTTCAGGACGACTATTCGTCCCGAAACACGATCGGCGTGCTGATTGCCACCGGCGACATTGTAATGGGCCAGGGCCGGCCCGACAATATTTCGCCAGAGGTTTTTACCAAGGAGCTAAAGAAGCTGCGCGAAAATGACCGTGTGAAGGCAGTGGTGCTGCGAGTAAATTCGGGCGGCGGATCGGCGCTGGCATCAGACCTGATCTGGAGGGAGATGAAGCTCACGGCAGAGAAAAAGCCGGTGATAGCGTCCATGTCCGACGTGGCGGCCTCCGGAGGCTACTACATCGCCATGGCGGCCGATACCATCGTGGCCATGCCTACCACAATAACGGGCTCCATTGGTGTCATTGGCCTTTACCTGAATGCGCAGCAACTGCTCAATGAAAAACTTGGCGTCACCACCGACCACTACAACACCGGCCAATATTCGGACCTTTTGAATGCCTCACAGCCCGTAAAAGAAGAAGAAATCAAGATCGTTCAAAAAATGATCGACGACGCTTATCATATCTTTTCTTCTAAAGCCGCTGAGGACCGCAACATGGAATACGACCAACTCCACAACCTGGCCCAGGGAAGAGTATGGACCGGCCAGGATGCTCTGGCACAGGGGCTGGTAGACGTAGAAGGAAATCTGACAGACGCTATTGACATAGCCGCTGAAAAAGCGGGCATAGCTGGCGACTTTAAGGTGAAATATTACCCAGAGCAAAAAACGGTGTTAGAGCAGTTTCTTGCCGAGCTCAGCGGCAATAAAGAAGCGCGCTTCCTGGATGAAGCCCTGCCCGAAGCGAGACCCTACATCGAAACCCTGATGAAAATCAAGGACAAGACCGGCATCCAGGCCAGGATGCCGTATGATTTGTATGTGGAGTTTTAAGGTAACAAACGTCGACGAGGTTTCACACCTCGTCGACGTTTACAAAACTCCAATCAACTGAATTACCCCTCAACTCATCATATAAAAATCTTTGCCCTGTATCAACCCTCTATTGAGCAATTCATGGTAAATGGCTAAGCGGCCGTTGCGGTCGCTTACGTAGGAAAGAATGAATTTCTTCTTGGGGAATGAGCGGTAATGATACACCGGCGGGCTTTGATGTTCTCTGCTTTCCTTTACATCAATGTACCCCGCCACGGCAATATCCCAATCGGAAAGGAAGCGGCTTTTTTGTCGCACCGACTTTCCCATTCCCCACACAAGGACTTCCTTTTTGTCGGGAAAATATTTACCGAACCAGCGGGCAAAGTATTCGGTTTTGAGGCGGTAGAATGCCTCCTGACTATAAGCATCGTGGTTACGGCTCAGCCGACTGGGATGGTCGCGCCAGCGGAGAAGGAGTGAGTTTACTTTTCCTATTTTCACACCGCTTTCCAGCCAGCGCAACACCAGGTCGTAGTCCTCCGGGAAATTACCTTTTCTATACAGTCCGTAGCGGTTGAATATTTCCTTCTTTGCCATAAGGCTGGGGTGGGCTACCGGCAAGTCCACAAACCGGTTTTCGTAAATCTCAGTGTTATTGACAAGGCTGTTCAACCATTCTACATGGAGGTAATATCCATAATTCTGAAGAAAATCACCCTGGTACTCTACCAGGCAGCTAACAGCGTCATAGCCGTCGTATTTCTTCAAAAAGGCCACTTGCCGCTCTAGCCGTTCGGGGTGAGCGTAGTCGTCAGCATCCATCCGGGCAATGTATGTTCCCCGGGCGGCGCGAATACCTGCATTCGACGCCTCTACCACACAGGGTTTTAGCAAATAAATAACCGTCATTCTCGAATCAGAAAATGAATGTATCTTTTCTATTGTAGCTTTGTTGCTGCCATTGGCAATGATGATCAACTCAAAGTCTGTCAGGGTTTGCTTCAGGATGCTTTCTATGGATTCTCCGATGAAGTCTTCCGCCTGATAAACCGGCAATACTACGCTTACTGTAGGCATGGCTTAAAAATGTGCGTGCAAGGAGAGGATAAAGTTAATGCCCGGCGCGGGAATTCCCGAAGAATAAGTGAGATAGTGCTTGTCAAAGATGTTTTCTACAGCCGCATTTATCGTAAAAACCCGGCTCCAATCAAAACTCATTCGGAGGTTAAGCGTCGCCCAGGCAAGGGAGCCTTCGGTAGCATAAATGTGCGTTTTATTCTGCTCAGAGACAGGCAGGTCATCATAGCGAATTCGTCCGTTGTAACGCGAAAAAAGCTCGCTCCTGAATTTTCCTTTTCTGAAATGCAGGGACGTACCTCCAAATAGCGGGGTAATATGGCGAATCGACTCGCCGGTTTTAAGGTCTTGTCCCCACGTGTAGTTCAGGTAGCTTTCTATGGCCCAGTTTTGCGCTATTTCCCATTTTACCGTAGCATCAAGTCCATACACCACCGCCCGGCCGGTATTCACCAGGGCCTGTACACGACTAAGCGCGCCGTCGTACAAGATGGAGTCCTGCCCATCGAACGTAAAATCGGCGCGTACCATGGCATTGCGAAGCCAGGAGTAAAAGCCCTGTGCCTTCACAGAAATATCAGGACTCAGTTGCCAGTCAAATCCCCCCTCCAGGTTGTAGGAGTACTCGGGCTTCAGGTCGGGGTTGGGCACTACCACGTTGCCCGGTTCGGAGTCAAACACCTTGGCGACGTCATCGAGGTTAGGTGCGCGAAAGCCCGTAGAGCCAAGCAAATTTATGTGGAAGTTCCTGCCAATGGTGATCACGCTTCCCAGGTTTCCGTTGAGGGAGTTGCTTTCGGTGTTAATCTTGTCGAACGGAAAATTCTCATCCTGTATCAATGCGCTTAAGCGGTAATAGCTGTACCGCGCACCTCCATTGATCATCACTGACGGAATGGGGCTGTACTTCCAACTCAGGTAGCCGGCCAGGGAGTGGGTTTCCGCACCTCCGTTCGGGTATCGTGTGGATAGCGCATAGATTTCCCCGGTTTCGATATCTTTTTCCCTGGCAGATGACGCCACATTGTTGACGACGTACTCCGCGCCGTAAAAAAAATGCACCGCAGAGCGTGTCGTTCTATTGGCGTCAAAATTCAGCGAGTGCACATTTACCTTCTCCATCCGGGAGCGCAGCCTTGTGGCGTTGAAACCGCGGGTGTGACGACTCTCCTCAAAATGCTGCCTGGCCAGGGTGAGTGACGCTTCATCCCAAAATTGGGTAGATCGGCTGTTAATTTTCAGGGCATTCATCATCCATTCCTGTGGACCGTAGTACCATTCTGCCTGCACGGGGATTCCGTTTTCCACTTCTATGAGCCGGTCGAAGCGGGGGATATTTCCAGTAGTGCTATATTTAAAGGTATAGCCGAGGTCTAGGTTCGGGGTGACCTGCCACTTCAGCTTTTGGATTCCGCTTATCGGCCGGTATCCCGAGGGCACCATTTTATCAGGGTTTTTATTAGGGATAACCGAGTCGATTCCCTGTATTCTTTCTACATAAAACGATCTTTTCCCAAAGTCAGGATGTCCATCGGGCCGGTTTGCGCCTGCTCTCAAATCTGCAAAATCACTGTAGCTAAACCCACCAAACCAACCAAGCTTTTCGCCTTTGAGCATCCAGTGCAGGTGTCCCGTTTTTTCCAGGTTAGCGGAGGAAAACCGGGAGAAAGCGTTGAGGGAAAAAGGTTTCTCCTGATCCGTGAGGTCGATATTTTTTGTATGAAAGTCCATTACACCGCCCAGGGCATCGCTGCCGTAGATCACGGAGCCGGGGCCCATAATCACCTCGGCTCCACCCAGTACGTTCGGGTCGATATTGATGATATTTTGCAAGTTTCCACTGCGAAAAATGGCGTTATTCATCCGCACGCCATCCACTACGATCAGTACGGAGTTGGCGCCAAAGCCACGAATCATGGGGCTGCCGCCACCCAACTGACTTTTTTGTACAAACACCTTTCCTGTGCCTTCCAGCATATCAGCAGCGGTTTGAGGGTTTTTAAAAGCGATATTTTCGGGGGTGATGGCCACGATCTCATGGGGAATTTCCCGGGCATCTTGCTCCCACTTATTTGCAGAAACGACAACCTCGCCCATGCTGATGATTTTTTCTGAAAGGAAGATCGTGTAGTTGTTCTTTTTAAGTTCGGCGCGTGTGACCTTAGCTCCCCTGTAGGCCGGGTGCTGGAGTAAAAGGCCGGCACCTTCAGGAAAATGAGAAATGTTTACCCGGCCGGCGCTGTCAGTAACTTCGTAGTGCTTTTGATCTTCGGTAAAAACCGTCACGGCCTCTATCGGAACATTGGTAAACTTATCGACAACAAAAACAGTCTGGGCGAATCCGGAAAAGGGATTGAGAAGGAGTAAGGGAAGTGTGAAGAGGTATTTCAAAGATGTGTCAGGGTTTCTCACATTTGAAACGAAGAATCGATCTTTTGTTCCAAGAATTGGTATTATGTGGTTTCAATCCAGTTTTCAATTTTGATACTTTCCATTCTCTCAAATTCCCTAACATTTCGAGTCACTAAAATCATATCATTCACTATAGCCGTTGCCCCAATAAATAAATCTAGATCACTGATAATTTTTCCTTTCGTTTTCAGCCTTGCTTTCTCTTTACCATAAACCCGAATAGAGTCGAAAATGGGAACAATCGCTATTTTTTCTGAAAATTTTTCGACTACCTTGATGTTTTGCTCCTTTCTTTGACTTTTCTCGGCTCCGTAGATTAACTCAGCAAGTGTTACCTCCGAAATAGCTAATCTATCATAACCAATCTGTTCAATTTTTTCCTTTAGATCAAACTGACCTTTAAAGTAGTAAATACAAATGTTGGTGTCGAGTAAATATTCCATTAAAAGCCTTCTATTTCTCTGCTATTTACTCTGCTCTTATATATTTCATCAATAATTTCATCGGCATTTCTTTCATCATCCCACGCACCGAAACACGAAGAAAAATCGTTTTGGTCATTGGTTTTCTCACCAATGGATTTGGTCAACTTTATGATTAACTCCTTTTTGGACTCAGTATCCCAATTTTTCATTAGTCTGAAATAACTATTTATTTTTCTATTTTTGACAGCTAAATTCATTTGTTTAATTTTTAAGACGGAAGTCCGAATGGTTTATTTTCAGCGGTACAGATGCCATGCCTTGCTGGCAGGGAATCGCCATTTCTCTGTCCCGATAACTATCGGGATCGGAGCATCCCGCCGGGTGGTAACATTTTCACACGGCACTTTCATATTTAACCATTTTTTCAAAGATACTATTTTTCCGAATGACTCATATAGACAGGGCCAAAGTATTGGTTTACCACATAAGTACAAACGGGGCGTTTTGATTTGAGGGTGTATTTTCAGACCTTAAACCCCCAACAACCCCATCTGTCCCCTTTTAAAATCATACACCAATATTCTATTTTTGGTTACTTCTACTACGGAATAGGCATTTTCAAACTCCGTCTCCACTGTCCCTTTAAAGTGTACGAAATGGCTCCTCCTCAATTTACCAAGGTTTCCGGGTGGGGAGTAAAGCGGAGCTTTGAAACCCGACAACCTGCCCGTTGCGACCATTGTCGCGGGAAAGTTCTCAAACTTCTGATCAATGGTATCGCCCGGGTTTGCCACGAAGTCCTGATAGACAGATTTAAAATACTTTACAAATTCACCGAGTTTATGTAGTAGTTTCGGAAGTGCCTGTCATTCCACACGCCTTCATCGGCATGCTTGATGTCAGTAAGGGTCCCAGATCGCATGGCGTGGGTTTTGTGTTTCAGTCGTTGTAGATGTATTTCAGCAGCTCGTCTTTGGCGGCATCGCCAGCAAACTTGCCCCCATAGTGCGAGGTAATGGTGCTGCTGGCGGTGTCTTGCACGCCCCTGGAGGACACGCACAAATGCCTGGCATCAATGATCACGGCTACATCTTCTGTTTCGAGTATCTGCTTCAGCTCTGCGGCAATTTGCACAGTGAGGCGCTCCTGCACCTGAGGCCTTTTCGCAAAATACTGTACGATACGGTTGATTTTTGACAGGCCGATCACTTTGCCTGTGGAGATGTAAGCCACATGGGCCTTCCCTATGATAGGCACAAAGTGATGCTCGCAGTAAGAAAACAGTGTGATGTCCTTTTCTACGAGCATTTCGTTGTAGTGAAATTTATTCTCAAAAAGCCGCGTCTCTGGTTTATTTTTAGGGTTCAATCCCGAAAACACTTCTTCCACAAACATTTTTGCGACTCTTTTTGGTGTTCCCTGGAGGCTGTCGTCTGTAAGATCAAGACCGAGCACGTTCATTATCTCGGTAAAATGCTTTTCTATGAGATCTATCTTTGTTTGGTCGTCGAGTTCGAAGGCGTCTTCCCGAAGCGGGGTGTCAATGGAAGTAGCTACGTGGTTTTCTCCTATTTCTTCTACTTTTAAGCTGCTGATCTCACGCCGGGTATTCAACAAAATTTCTTTCGGTTTCATATAAAATTACTTTTAGCTCCAGGTTTTTACTGATTTCATTTCTTAAAATATTCCAAATAACCACAGCAATGTTTTCTGCAGTTGGATTGAGGTTTTCGAATTCCGGTACATCGATGTTTAAATTTTTGTGATCAAATTTTTCTATGACATGCTGCTTAATGATGTCGCTGAGCACTTTCATGTCCACTACATATCCCGTGGCAGGTTCCGGAGAACCTATCACTTTAACGATTAACGTGTAGTTGTGGCCATGAAAATTGGGATTATTACACAGGCCGAAAACTTCCTTGTTTTTCTCATCACTCCACCGGGGATTGTGGAGCCTGTGAGCTGCATTGAAATGTTCTTTCCTGTACACCGCTACCTTCATACGGGACTATAACTAAGCGATTGTCAATTTGTTTATGGAATCAGGCCACAAAAGTAAGTAAAAATAGGGGAATGAGAACGTTTAATTTGCCCGCAAGCTGACAAGCCGCTTTGCAAACGACTGGAAGTACTGGCGGCGGCGGTAGCTTGTCCTGGTCTCCAGCACGAGACAGTCTACCTTCGAATTCAGCGGCAGTTGTATATCTGCATTCTTTACGATCAATACACTTTTTCCGGCCCACACCCACAATTCGTATTCATCTGTGCGCTTCAGCGCCACTTTTCTACGATCAGCCACCCCGGTTATTCCCAGCACTTTGCACTTCTGCTCGGCCTTTCTGTGCAAGTCAGTGTTTTCGCTTTTCACATTGCCAAGTGTCAGGGCGTTTTTACCAGAAATGATATCAAGCCTGTATTCTGGCCCTTGCTGGGTCACTATTATTTCCTGCTGGTGCATCTGGCAGCTCCATTTATATATGGTTAGTCCACTAAAAACCCCCGCTACCAACACTCCCAAAACCATGTATTGCATACGCTTCTGCACCAGAAAAATGCACACAAGCGCAATAAACAGATACACACAAATAAGCTGCGCAAAAGAGATCTCCACATAGCCCAGGTCAGGAGAATGGCGGAGAATTTCATCAATAAGCGCGGTGCTCCACACAATAAGCCTGTCGAGCAGGTAAGCCAGGGCATCAGCCAGCAGTGGCACGCCGCTCAGCAGCAGGTAGAGAAATCCCAGCGACAAGCCCGCAAAAGCGAAAGGCGCAGCGAGTAAATTGTATAGCAGAAAGAGCGGCTGAATGTGATGGAAATAGTAAACCACCAGGGGCAGTGTGCCTATCTGCACTGCTATGGACACGCTGCTCATTTTCCACAAAGTATCTCCCACTGCTGTCCGGGGAGCAATAAGGCGATACACGTCGTGGTAAAAAAACAGGATGGAAAAAACCGCCACAAATGAGAGCTGAAAGCCAATCTGAAACAAAGCATTGGGAGAAAAAAGCAAGATGACAAAAGCCGCAAATGCTGTGGTATTAAGGGCTACCGTTCGCATACCCAGCAGGGGGCCGAAGCTAAAAATGGAAAACATGACGGACGCCCGCACCACTGAAGAAGACAAGCCTGTAACCAGGGCGTAGGACCAAAGAATAAGTAAGACGATCACGAGGAAGTAGATCTTTCCATATCTCCAAACCTTCACAAATCCAAAAGCATAGTGCACCAGCAGAAACAAAATCCCCACATGCAGGCCACTCACAGCCAGCACATGCATAAGGCCGCTCTTCGCAAAAGTGTTCCTGGTGTCGTCATCCAGGTAGCTCTTGTCGCCGAGCAGCAGCGCCGCAGCCACCGCATAGCTCTTGTCACTAAGCTTTTGCCTGAACAAGGCCTTCAGGTTTCTGTTAACGTCATCGGCGAGACTCTCTAAAAAACCCCTCCTATTTCCCAGCAGCAGCCATTCGTCGTTGCTGTCCATAAACTGCTGTAAGAAAATACCCTGATTTGAATATATTTTTTTGAAATTGACATCAAATGGGGTTTTTGGAGGCTTTATTTCGCTAAGTGTGTTCGCAAACACCACCTCATCACCTACTTTGGCTGTGGCCGCACCTCTCGAAATTATAACTACTTTACCACTTAGATTCTTCCACGAATCATCCACACTGCCTTTTTGAAGGCGAACATAGTATCTATGAGTAGTCTGGCCCTCGCGGTGATCAACCACTTCTCCCTTCAGGTATTTGAAATTTGCAAAATTGTCCAGAAAATGACTTGATCTGACTTTTTCATCATTCAAATAACTGTTGAGGTTACCAAACAGCACCATCAAAATATAAATATAGATTCCTGCTATAAAATTTTGATTTTTAAAGGAATATCCCTTTCGTATTATTTGATAACTTAAAATGAAGACTGTGAAAATTCCAACGAAAAGCAGCAGGAACTCCGGATATAACGGCCAAGTTTTGTACAAAACAATACCTGTGCAATATGAAATGGATAATTTAAGAAAAGGAAGTGTATTCCAGAATCTACGGTTATCCGAAAAGCAATATCTGACATTAGAATAGTTCAATATAAAAAAGACAAAAAAGAGTGTAAAAAAATTATTCTACTGAAAACCAAACACTTACACTTAGTTTTGATTTAACAAGAAATTGTGTTTTTCATTCATTTTTTTTGAATGGCCCGAAGTTTGAAATTTAAAAAAATTATATAGTAACGTTGTCTTATATCTTTTTAATTTTCGAAATAAAGTAATCCTGATAAACTGATTTTTTCTAATGGATTCAAATATCCTGTCAGAACTTGTAGATTCAACGGAAGAGGGGATAGTAATAGTAGAGCGGAGCGGATCAATTTATTTTTCGAGTGCCAAAGCCAACAATTTTTTTGGCAAAGGAGAAGATATTGCCCACAGAAATTTCACCGATCTGCTTGACGGATTCAGCCGAAAGGATTTTGAGGAAGGAGTATTTAAGCTTTTCGAATTAGGAGAAGAGGAAGTCTCGTACAACGCCGGCAACGACTTTTCCGGTGGCTTGCTGGTAAAAATGTCCAAACTCAAAGGTAGCGAGCTGATCCTGGTATCTACATCGCGCCCTAAAACTGATATGCTCGACTCTATACAGCTATATAAGCTACTGGCCGAAAATGCCTTTGACCTAAACCTTGTGTTCAGAAACGGGGAAGTGATCTTCGTAAGCCCGTCAATACAAGAGTTTTTGGGGTATTCAGAGAAGGACATCCGATCAACGGACGACTGGCTGGACCTCATCTACCCCGCTGACGTCGAGCGGTACAAAAGCGAAATAGAAAAGGACATTAGCGAGCGAACGCCCCTCACGTTTATCAACTATCGACAAAAACACAAACAAGGTCAATTCCTGTGGTTCGAGGCCAAGATAAAGCACGAATTCAAACGCGACGGCACGGTGCTGAGCATCCTCACAGCCATGGATGTCACCAAACGGTATAGGGCCGAAAGGGAGCTAGAAAGACAAAAAGAGTTTATAGAAGAGCTGTTTGATACCGACCCAAACCTGATTTTCGTGCGGGATGGCAACGGAAAAATGATCTACTGCAATAAAGCCGTGGCTGACCTGGTAGGCATGCCGCGAGATGAGTTCCTGGCCCTGGAAGACAACACCTTCCCGGTACCAAAAAACCAGGCCCACCTCTATACCGAAATGGAAAACCGGGTGATCAATATGGGACAGGAGATCCTGATTGAGGAAAAAATACCGGACAAGAATGGCGTGATCAATCACTTTCAGACACTGAAAAAGCCCCTGCGCACCAAAGATGGCGATATCAACGTGCTCAATATTTCTACTAATATCAACAAGCTGAAATACTACCAGAACGAAAGTGTAAAAACGCTGCGTGCGCGAAACGAATTTTTCTCGGCCATGAGCCACGAAATTCGCACTCCCATGAACTCGATCATGGGTATGACAGACCTGCTGCTGAAACGAAAGCCCCGTGAAGACCAGGTGAAACTGCTGCAGGCGCTGAACTTCTCTTCCAAAAACCTGCTCAACCTTATCAACGACGTGCTGGATTTCTCCAAAATAGAAGCAGGGAAAATAGAGATCGAAGAAATCAATTTCAACCTGAAGGAACTGGTTGACAATGTGCAGATAAGCCTAAACCCCAAGGCCTTTTCGAAAAACCTGAGCCTCGGCCTGCTGTTCAACGAAAATGTGCCCCTGGTGGTGAAAGGAGACTCGATAAAACTGAGTCAAATTCTGAATAACCTGGTAGGAAACGCACTGAAATTTACCGAAAAAGGCAACGTATCAGTACACGTATCGCTCCAGGAAAAATCTGACGCTGGGTACAAGGTGAAATTTGAAGTCGTAGACACAGGCATCGGTATCCCGGACGACAAGCTGGAAGATATCTTCAATCCTTTCCAGCAAGCCAGTAAAAGCACTACGCGCAAGTACGGTGGCACCGGCCTGGGCCTTACCATTGTAAAAAACCTGGTAGAAATGCTCAGCGGAGAGATAACGGTGAGCAGTAACGAAGGCGAGGGATCGGTATTTACCGTGGTAATGCCATTCAAAAAAGCTGACCAGCAAAAGGTAGAGCAAATCGCTTCGCGGTCAAAAACACCCAAAAACCTAAAGTGGAAGCTTGATCTGGACATCCTCTATGTAGAAGACGTGCTTACCAATCAGTATCTGCTGGAAGAAATACTGAAAGAATGGGGTGTGAAAGTTGAGGCCGTATCCAGTGGAAAAGAAGCCCTGGAGAGGATCCAGGAAAAGAAATATGACCTGGTGCTCATGGACATTCAGATGCCCGAAATGGATGGATACGAGGCGAGCCAGCGTATACGCGCCATGGAAGGCGAATACTATAAACAACTGCCCATATTGGCGCTTACGGCCAATACCTCCAAGTCGTCAAGAGGGAAGGTGATACAGGCCGGCATGCAAGACTTTATCATCAAACCCGTAAATGTAGACGAGCTGAGAAATAAGCTGATACAACACTCCCGCCTCGGAGCTACCATCGATCCTGAATCGTTCTCAGAACTGGACCCCGAGGGCAACGAGGTGATCTCCTCCATCAACTTTGAGCAAACTGACAAGCTTTTCAACGCCAACATTGTGCGCTACCAGGACTTCCTGAAAAAAACCATAGAGGAATTTGAAAACAACTACATCGAGATGGTCTATGCCATCCGAAATCGCGACGCGGCGATATTCCGACGGGTAAACCACCGAATGAAGAGTATCGTATCGATGTTGAACATGAACGACTTAATGGCCGTGATCGACGAAATTAAAAACAAGCTATTGGAAAATGAGCAAGTGGCTGACGAGCTCGCAGATATCAACACGCTGAAATATCAGTTTGACATCGTAAAAGACAGCCTCACCAACAAGCTGTCGTCATTAAAATGGCACTGACATTGCGCATCTTTACAGAAGAAAATCAGCCTGAAAAGCCCCTTAAATTATCACTGGAGCCACATCTCTCAGGTCTCTTCCTTAAAAAACACCTGGTAAAAGTTCAGACCGGTTTCCTCGTCAAATCCGCGCTTAATGTAGTCGCGGTTGCCGTGTACATAGATGTGAAAATTCTTGTCCAGTTTTATCACGCTTTTGAAGACACTCTTCAGTTTCTTCACCGCTGTGGGAGCGATGTCAAATTCATCTACTACCTGCACTTCCCGCTCCTGTTGGTAGCGCGACTTGTAGTCTTCAAAGGCATCGATCAATTCGGGCGCCTGTAGCACCTTTTCGTGAAATGACGCTTTATCAAACAGCTCTTCCTCTTTAAAAAACTTCTCGCTCTCTTGCACCAGGGCAAGCTGGTCGACTTTTGACGCTTCCGGGAAGGCCTCCTCGGCAAATTCCCTGCACATCATCATATAGTTTTGCGTGTGATAGAAGTTATCTTCCCTGGGCTTCACTTTTAGAAATTTCTCCGTCCAGTACCGTGCGTCATTGTTTTTGTTGGTATTATCTATCACCATCAGTTGGTAGCCTTTATCTTTTTCCAAATTCAAAATCAGGCATCCCTTGTCCAGCTTATTGATGTTTAC
>CAYUJK010000041.1:12219-15197 GCA_964444895.1 uncultured Roseivirgaceae bacterium | reverse complement strand
ATTTTTGCCAAAACGGACAAATTAGGATGACGTTTGGCGGCCACCACGCTGAAGGTGTGGAATGTTTATAGCTAACCATTGAGCATTGTGGGTACGACCCCGACGGGGTCGAATCCTTCCGATTGTCTATGAGCTATAAACGTTTGGAATCCTTCGGATTCGAAAAGCACGATATACGTCATCGGTAACGAATCCGCCAGCTGGCGGAGGAGTGTGGCAATCTGGTGAATATGAGCACTAATTGACAAACGTCGACGAGGTTCCAAAACCTCGTCGACGTTTGTTGCAAGTTTTGTAAGACTAACTTTTTGATAGAAAAAATAAAATATGATAGTTTTAATCACAGGCGGGGCCGGATACCTCGGTACGGTACTCACCAAAAACCTGGCCTCGGAAAGCGCTGTCAGCAAGATCATAGTCTACGACAACCTCAGCCGGCATAATCACAATCTTTTTATTGGCGAAAAAATCCCCGGATATGAAAAGATAGAGTTTGTTCATGGGGATATTCTGGACCTGCGGAGACTAAAAATGATCCTGAAGCAGGTGGATGTGGTGGTGCACCTTGCAGCATGGGTGACTACTCCCTTTGCCAACATCGATTCTCACTTTTACGAGCAGGTGAACCACTGGGGTACGGCAGAGTTGGTGTCCGCCATTGAAGAATACAAGGTCAAAAAATTCATCTACACCAGCAGCGCCTCGGTGTACGGCGCCAGTGATGGTATGGTAGATGAAAAGACAGTGCCTGACCCGAAGACTTTTTATGGCATTTCAAAGCTAAGAGGCGAAGAACAGGCCCGGAGGCTTTTTGACAAGATGCCATCCTATATATTAAGGTGTGGCAACGTGTATGGCTTTAGCCGCAGCATGCGCTTCGATGCCGTTATCAACCGGTTTATGTTTGACGCGCACTATACCAATCGCATCTCCATTCATGGCAATGGTAAGCAATCAAGGGCTTTTATCCACGTGTCGCTTTTAATAAAGAGTCTCATACAGCTCATCGTAAAAGACAACGTACCCGCAGGAACCTACAACGTGCTTGATAAAAATTACCAGATATTGGATGTGGTAGACGTGCTGAAAGAAATCTACCCGGAGCTTGAGTTTATCTTTATCAATCAGCACCTGCACCTGCGCCAGATGCTGGTAAGCCCCGACTGCCGGATCAAAAAGTACATCGATTTGAAAAATGACCGGTCTCTGAAGGAAGAGCTGCTGGAATTCAAAGAGAAATTCAGTTTTTGAAGAATCGCAAAATTCAGCGAAAAGTGTACAAGGCAGATATTTGACTACTCTTTAGCTCGTATATTAAAGTAAATTTTCGTCTTAAAACCATAAAGTATTAATTTTCAATATTTTATGGTTTTTTGTTTTTTTGGATATAAAGAATAATAAGTTTATTTTTGGAGATGTTCACTGCGAATTAACCTTTGGAATCTCAGATATTTAGGATTTAATGTTAATTTTCGGTTAAGGGATACCTGAAACATTACATACTATTAGAAAGATAAAAGGAGCGATTAAAGGCCGGAATTGTATAATATTGTGAGGTTTAGGTATTTTTACGAGGTATAGATTTTTCGTATTGAGTTACAAGGTTTTAAATTCAAGGATTAATAACTGTTTAAGATTTTTAGATTATGAGGCTACTTGTACTTCTGTTGATGTTCTTCCTACCATTGGTTACGTTTTCCCAGGATTGTCCGGAGTTTGAAGTTACTGTAACTGATACTGATAAAACCAATGATGGTTTGGGCTCGATCGAAATATCTTTAGGGACATGGAACAATAATTTTAGTTTGGAGAATTTTGCGTTAAAGCAAAAAGTTAATTCAGTTTCGGGTTTATTGGGTTTTGAATATACGTCAGCAATAAAAGACAATAAAGTTATTTTTAGTGGACTGGTTAATAGTGACCAGCTTTTATTAAAACAATATGTAGTACTGTTTTCCCATAATTCCTGTAAAAATGGTGAATTAATAGAAGTTGGATTGTTTCAAATTAAATAAAGGTGATGTTTAAGAATAAATATTCATTCTTTTTTTGTTGTCTATTCTTCTTTTTCCTTCAACTCAAAGGAAATATAAGTTTAGCTCAGTGTCCAGATTTAGGGATAACGCAGAGTGAAACCAAAAATGCCTGTGTCGGGCAAAGTGACGGTCGTATAAGTGTAAAAGTTTTTGGCGGGCAAGCAGGCACATATAATAGTTCTAATTTTGCATTATATTTTCGAGTAGGACTAGCTTATTCTTTAGTAAGCCCTCAGCCTCCATTACAAGTTTTTAACGGTGATTCAGCAGTATTCACAGGATTAACCCCCAATGAGTTTCTTATATCAGGTAGTAATTATGTAGTCCGGTTCTCGGATTCTGATTGTGCTGGTGGATTTTTATGGGATGTTTATGATAATGACTTGATAGAAAACCCTGAAATATTTTCCAACCCTATAGTTGCACATGCTTGCACAGGTGCAGATGGAGAAATCGATATAAATCCTTTAGGAGGAACTCCTCCGTACGGTATCACATGGGTGAATCCCTCAATTCCTGATGATGAATTTAATCCTACTGGTCTTGCGGCGGGAGATTATGAATTTACCATTACGGATGCTATTGGTTGTATAAAGGACTCAACTATTACCATAAATCCACAGCCTTCTGCAACCCTAAGTCTTACAGGCAGCAGCACCCTTTGCTTTAGCGAAACTTCAACATTGTCTGTTCAAGTTGTCGGTGGAACCCCTCCATTCATAGTCACTTTGGATACTGGAGGAGTGAATTGGGTTATAAACAACTATAGCAATAACGATCCTATTGTTATTCAGCCCGATGCTTCCAAGTCGTATTCCATTGTTTCGGTGGAGGATAACAATGGATGTTTGGCAGATCCTTTAAGTGGCACACCATCTATTACAGTAAATCCTCTTCCTGCAGATGCCACCAATCCTATTGACAGCGAATATTGTGAAGGAG
>CAYUJK010000041.1:7330-12119 GCA_964444895.1 uncultured Roseivirgaceae bacterium | reverse complement strand
CTACCGGTTGTGTATCACTGACCAGAGTGGCCGCGACGGTGACGGAGAACCCATTACCTGCGGATGCTACCAATCCGGTGGATGGAGAATATTGCGATGGCGATCCGATTGCTTCGATATCGGTAGATGCTCCGGGAGTGGGGTTTGAGGTGGACTGGTACGATGCTCCCACAGGAGGAGCATTGGTGGGCAATGGCAGCCCGTTTACACCGGCAACTCCTGGTACTTACTACGCAGAGATAAGAAATACCACAACAGGCTGTGTATCGGCCAATAGAGTAGCAGCTACGGTAACAGAGAATCCTCTTCCTGCAGATGCCACCAATCCTATTGACAGCGAATATTGTGAAGGAGAATCAATTACTTCGGTATCGGTGGACGATCCGGGAGTCGGCTTTGAGGTAGATTGGTACGATGCGCCAACGGGAGGGACCTTGGCAGGTACTGGCAACCCCTTTACACCGACGATACCAGGGACTTACTACGCAGAGATAAGAAATACGACTACGGGTTGTGTGTCGGCTAGCCGGGTAGCGGCGACAGTCACGGAAAATCCTGCTCCTGCGGAAGCGACGAATCCTGTTGACAGCGAATATTGTGCGGGAGATGCGATCACCTCGGTATCGGTAGACGATCCGGGAGCAGGCTTTGAGGTGGATTGGTACAATGTACCAACAGGTGGCACGTCGTTGTTTACGGGGTTGAGTTTTACACCGGCATCGCCAGGCACCTACTATGCAGAGGTAAGGAATACGACTACCGGTTGTGTATCACTGACCAGAGTGGCCGCGACGGTGACGGAGAACCCATTGCCTACACCTTCTTTAAATGGAACGACCACAGTCTGTGCAAACGATATAGTAATCTACACTACCGACGCCGGTCAGGCAGACTACGCATGGATTGTCAATGGTGGAACAATACTGAGTGGCGGAGGAGCAGGCGATGACCAGGTAGAAGTACAGTGGGATGGTGCTGCTCCGCACAACATATCTGTGAACTATGAAGATGCCAACGCATGTGACGCTGCTGCACCAACAGTGAGAAACATTACGGTGAATGCACTTCCCCCAGCCAACTCCCTCACCAAAGGCCTTGGCAACTCGCCTCTTCTCTGCGAACAATCGGGAGGGTTGGCATTCAACGTCGACTTAACCGAGCTAAATGACGAAGTAAATGCTGATATTACAAACAACACCTACACCTGGTTTGACAGTGGAATGACGCCTGTTATTGACCCGACAGATGTCAATTCAGTCGGAGATGGAGACATTTTCTTTGTGGTGGTGGATAATGGCACATGTACTAATACAGCTACCGTGGAATTTACCGTGGAACCTCAACCTCAGATTACAGGCGTTACCGGTGATACCAGCCCTGATTGCGGCGAGGCCGGTGTTGTCTATTCTGTTGATAATCCGAATCTTACGTCTACCTATACATGGGCAGTGCCAACCGGGGCTTCTATAGTTGGTCCTGTTGACGGCCCATCGATCACCGTGGATTGGGGAAATACGAGTGGTTTCGTCAGTGTCACCGAAGAAACGACGGGTACCTGTCAAAGCCCTCAATTCAATTTGCTGGTTTCCTTGTCCGGCCCCTCATGCCCATTTGATGTGGATTTTATCGTTGATATCGATACGGTTTGCTTAAATGTACCAGTGGAGTTCACACCTTTAGTAACAGGAGCAACCGGTGCTGCAACATACACCTGGGATTTTGGCGATGGAGCCACTCCCGCCAACGAAGCCACCGCAGGCCCGCATTCGGTATCTTACTCAACGCCCGGGTTTAAAGAAATTTCGCTTACGGTCGATGATCCGCCGAACAATGCGACTGAAACCAAGACTAACTACGTATTTGTAACTGCCCTACCTTCTGCGCGCTTCGAGTCACCCGATGTGACGATATGCGAAGGCGCTGTTACCGACCTGGAACTATCCTTTACAGGCCTTGGTCCCTGGGAGTTTACGATATCTGATGGCACAAATACTACCAACCACCTGGCAAGTGACCCCAATGATCCTACCTACGTTTTCCCGGTAAATCCGGCGGTTACGACTACCTATACCATTACCTCGATTACCAGCACTACTTCATGTGCGGGCACTCCGGGCACACCGGCCTCTGTGGAGGTTCAGGTAGTTCCTACGCCTACAGCTTCCATCCGGGTTGATACGGTAGCTGCTGTAGCGCCCCTCACGCAGGTATCCGTACCCGTAAGAGTGGAGGATTTCACAGACCTGATGGCAACGGACTTTACAGTAAGCTGGGATCTCAACCAGTTGACGTACGCAGGCGTAACGGGTTTTGGCCCCAATAATGTAACAGCCGCTAATTTTAATGATGCTCAGGCGCCGATAGGACACCTCATCTTCAACTGGAGTACTTTTGGCCTGAACGATACCACCATCGCTCCGGGTACCATATTGTTCGAGATTCTGTTTGACGTGGGCAACGAAGCATGTCAGTACCTGAATGTGAGCATTAATGAATCCGGGTCGGCCCCTCAGTTGCTAAGCATACGAAATCAATTGGGCTGTGAGGCCGATGTTACCGTGTTCAATGGCGCGGTACCTACCACCATCGGGACTCCCGACCCTGTATTGGATACCGTGAATGTTTGTATCGGAGACGTCGCACCCGTTATCTCGATGGCCCCCACAAATGTAAATGGCACAATAGACTGGTATAGCGATAGAGACGCCACTAGTTTTATCGATTCAGGAGAAGATCTTGATCTGTCTTTAATCGGCTTTGACACGAGTACGGAAACTGAAGTCGTTTTTTACGCTACGCAAACCGTTCCCGGATGTGGAACTTCCTTGACAGACTCGGTAACAGTGATTGTACGGCCATTGCCACCTTCCGGTAGCATCTCACGAAATCCGGGATCTGCAACGATCTGTTTCGGGACAGAAGTTACTTTTACGGCCCTTCCGGCTACGGGTATTACAGAATATCAGTTTCACCTCAATGGGGTGCAGGTGCAGGCGGGCACATCAAATGAATATGTAAACAATGCGCTCGTGGATAATGATTCGGTATCTGTGGTGCTGGTGTCTGAATATGGCTGCACAAGCGAAGTGGATGGCTTAGTCATGAACGTTACGCAAATTACGGTTGACAACAAGACGGTGGTGGATCCTTCAAGCTGCAACGCTGACGACGGAAGCATTACCCTTAACACGATCGACGGAGGTACAGGATCTTACTCGTTCCAATGGGCTGCCGACCTGGGTGGAGCTTTAATCGATCCCATTTCCAATCAAAACCAGACCAACCTACGTGCCGGTCGATACATTGTGAGGATTATGGATCTGGGCAACGGATGTACGGGGCGTGATACAACAATTCTCGTTGATCCCGTTCCATTCAACCTCTCCTTTACCAAACAGGATGTTACTTCATTTGGCGGTTCGAATGGCGAGATTACCTTAAATATCGATATAGTTGGAGATTACGAAATTAACTGGTTAGGACCTAACGGCTTCAGCCAGCAGGATAATATCACCACAGGTAATTCCATTACAGTCCAAAACCTGGAAGCAGGACAGTATACGGCCTCAGTAGAAGATGCTGGAGGATGTACTGCGAATATTATGATAGAAATTACCCAACCGGCGCCTCCGGGCCTTAACATCACCTGGGTAAAAACAGGCGCTACCTGTGCGCGCAATGACGGATCGATCGATTTGACGGTAACCGGAGGAAGCGGAAACTACACCTTTGAATGGTCAAGTATCCCCGCGGGATTTTCTTCAATAACCGAAGACATCAGTGGTTTGGAGGCAGGGGCGTACATCGTGGATGTGAGGGACGATAACTTCGGCATCCAGGAACAAAGAACCATTACCATCAACGAACCGGCTAATTTCACGATTAATCTTATAGCCGCGATAGAAACTTCCACCTGTACCAGCAATGACGGACAGATACATGTCAATGTCTCTGGCGGTTCAGGCACCGGATTTAGTTTCCAGTGGAGAGAGCTTGCTGGAAATACAATTATAGGAGGAGCAAACACCTCAAATATTAACGGACTTGACGAAGGTTTTTACAGAGTTATCATTACCGACACCGGTACGGGCTGTGTAGATTCATTAGACGCAGAAGTGACAAGACCGGCTATTTGCGGCATCAACTGCAATGACTTTATTGTTTCTTCTAACCCGAACAACGCCCAGTGCCTTGATGCAAATAATGGTACCAATACTATCTTTGTCATAGCGGGCGGCTCAGGGTTTGGTAATTATGAAGTAAGTACAGATAATGGAGTCAGCTTCTCACCATTCCTGGGTACCGACAGGACAGTTATCCAGGGATTGGCACAGGGGAGCTACACCTTTATCGTCAGGGATGTAGTTACGGGTTGTACGGCCAGTACTACTGCCAATATAGGCGTTTCAGAAAATATTGTGGTGAATGCCGGACCAAATGCTACCGTATGTGCTAATCCTGATATTCAATTAAGCGCCGTTGAGCCTGGTTTCGGAGCTACAGGTGAGTGGTCAACCACAACACCTGGGCTTACCTTTTCCGATATCAACGATCCTTCGGCGATTGTAAGCGGGGTTTCGCCCAACAACACATACCAGTTTGTATGGACCGTAGAGCAGAACAACGGATTTGGTTGTTCCGGTGCCGATGTAGTGGAAATTACCATCGATGATCCTGCCAATTGCGTAGGAGGTGGCGGGCCATGCTTCATCACTGATGTCGCCGTAAGTAACGTTCAGGATGCCACCTGTTCCACTCCCGGAAATGGAAGAGCAACGTTTACGGTAAC
>CAYUJK010000041.1:0-7230 GCA_964444895.1 uncultured Roseivirgaceae bacterium | reverse complement strand
TCAGGCGGGATCATCGCAGATCTTTCAAGCGGGCTTAACACCTTGATAATCACCGACAATTTGGGTTGTTCAATAAGCAGTACATTTAATGTTACCGCCGAACAGGGAGTAGTAGCGACGGTAACGTCTATTCCGGCAAGTTGCCAAACGGTTAACAGCATTAAAGGAGGTATCGAAGTAGAAATAGCATCCGGTTCAACAACTGTTCCAGGACCCTATTTTGCCACAATAGAAGATCTTTCGGGTATTCAGAACGATACAATATTTGACCTGATCGGCGGACCTAACCCGAAAAGAACAATCTTTGGACTCAATAATGGCAGCTACCAGGTAACGGTAAGTTCATTTAACGGAGGATGCGATTACGAAGAAATTACGTTGATCTCCGGCCCGGTAAGTACAGTAGACTTTGAATTTGTGGGCATGGACAGTACGGTTAACTGCCTTGGTGAGACAGCGTCCATCACGTTGGGAAATATAATCGGCGTACAAAGTGTACCGTTTGAAGTGACACTGTTTGATGTAGATGGCACACCCGTGCAAACCTTCCCAAGTGTTCAATACCAGGAATTTGCAGGAAGTGGATTCCGCATCCAGGATGTGTCAGAAGGAAGTTACTACATCATCGTATCCCAAAACCAGCCGGGCTGTACGGAACCGATTTTCAAGGAGTCAGACGTGTTCCGCATTGTGTCACCGCCCGGTACGCTGGGAGCAAAAGTGATCGACAAGGTGGTTTCTCATTCGGATGCTCCGAGCGGTTCGCTACGCTTGGAGGTAGAGCAAAGCGGTGGAGCGCCGTATTTTGGCAGAATCGAGCTTTTGGAAGTCTATACGCCACCTCTCAGCATTGATGAGATTGATAACTTCAATAGCACGAGGGACTGGGTGCAGATTACACGGAATGAAAACCAGGCTTACCGAACACAGTTTTCGGGATTGTACGCCGGAGTGTACAACATCTATGTGGAAGACAATTTTGGGTGTATGATCGTATTGCGCGATTCCATAAACCAGGATACCAATATCTTTATCCCCAATATTTTCACGCCTAACGGAGATGGATACAACGACGTCTTTTTCATTCGAAACCTGCCGCTGGAGGGAACTACCCTGGTAGTTACGAACAGGATGGGCGGAAAAGTATTTGAGTCGAACAACTACAACCCTGAGACCCTGTGGGATGGAGGAGAAGTGACGGACGGAGTGTACTACTATTACTTTAAATTCCCCGGAGGAGAAGAACGGCGCGGCTGGGTAGAAATATGGCGTGGCACACGTCCGTAGCTCGTATTTATGATATTCAAAACCAATTTCAAATATAAGCAGCCGGCAAATAACTTACCGGCTGTTTTGCTTTTAGCGGAAGTACCCTATAGTTGCTGCAAAAACGCCATTGTATCCACACCATCAGCATAGTCATGCACTTCGGGCATCTGGGCTTTACCCGGTTCCACGCTTCCTTCAAACCAACCCATGCGAGATACTATGCACTGGATTTTATCTGAGACAGGCTGCAGTGCCTGCCGAAGCTGTTGCAAATCCTGGTATTTTTCATAGTAGACCACGGCAGTAGGGGAGGTTAGCTGTGGGCTTTCCGTAAACAGCGAGAAGCCATTATCCAGGTAGGGAATGCGTTCCATGGCATATATTGCCCGGCTATAGTTGTAGTTGTTGACGAACTTGTGACAGTCTGCCAGATGAGCCCAATGATTGAGCCGGTCGAGCAGCTTCCGGATATCATAGCTTTCCGGGATATAGATTTTGGACACGTTGCGGCAACCCAGCCCAAAATAGCGGTATATGTCTTCGCCAAGGGCTTCCAACTCCTCCTCGCGCTCGTTTCCGTCGATAATGGCAACAGATGTGCGGTTTTTCCTGATAATTTTTGGGTGCTTTCTGAAGTAGTAGTCAAAATACCGCGAGCTGTTGTCGCTGCCGGTAGCGATCACAGCTTCGACTTCATTAAGCTTATCGACAAACAGAATTCTATCTTGCCATTCAGTATCTATTTCTGTGAGCATTTTCGCCATAAACCGGGGGAGAGCTTCGTCGTGAGAGCTGGGCTTCACTAGTGCAGTGTGCCCGCTGAGCAGCACACACATCAAATCGTGAAACCCAACCAGCGGGATATTGCCCGCCATAATAATACCGACTCTCCTTGGCATCTTATTTTCCTGAAAAGAATACCGCCCGGTCCAGGTGCGCAGTTGATCTTCCCGCAGCAAATAGATGACGCCTGCCAGCGCATGCCGGATATTAGCTTCAGTGAACCAGGGGTTTCTGATTGTGGCTTCTCTCATCACGGGTGCTATCCGCTCTGCTGACAGCCGTTCCAGCGTTTTTTTTAATTCCAAAAAAGATTTCAGCCTTCGGTTGAATTCCATAATTATTATTAATTTGCGAGCGTGATGCAAACATATAATCTTTTTGTTTGTATAACTTAATGTAACCAAAACAAAATTGATATGGCTATAATGATCACTGACGAATGCATCAACTGCGGTGCATGCGAACCGGAATGCCCCAACAATGCCATTTACGAAGGTGGTGTAGAATGGAGATGGGCAGACGGTACTGACTTGAAAGAAGTGCAATTGGAGGATGGAACTACAGTGGACGCGAACGAAGCTCAAAGCCCTGTTTCAGACGAATTTTACTATATAGTTACGGGTAAGTGTACGGAATGTATGGGCTTTCACGAGGAACCGCAATGCGCTGCGGTGTGCCCGGTAGACTGTTGTGTGCCCGATCCGGACAATGAAGAAACCGAAGAGGAGTTGCTAGCCAAAAAGGCAAAAATGCACCTCGACTAATATAGCGTATAAAGATAGCCAAAGCCACTCTCACCGGGTGGCTTTTTTTAATTTAGCTTGCTCCGCTTGATCAGGTAGGATGAAAGCACCTTATTGAAGTCTTCGTTAATATCCGCCTCAATAAAATCAATTTTGAACTGGTTGCATCTCAGCTTGATGTCATTGTAAAAGGCCTTCAAATCTTTCACGTACGACTCCTTCACGTCATAGGGATTGATTCTTATGCTTTCGCTGGTTTCCAGGTCAATAAACTCGTGAGGTCTGTCTTCAAATTCAAAATCCCTTTCAGTAGCAATGTCCGTTACGTGTACCAGCAGCACTTCGTGTTGGTTGTGCTTCAGGTGATGAAGCGCCGTAAGCAGTTCATCTACGTCGTTTAGATTATCGAACATGTCGCTGAAAATGATAACCAGTGAACGTTTATGGATTTTCCGCGCTATCTGGTGAATAACCGATGGAATGCCTGTTCGTTTGTTCCGGTGATCTTCCTTAAGCAATCGCTCCAGTTGAATGAATAGCTTGTTCAGGTGCGAGGAGGTTGACTTCACCGGGCTTTGGTATTCTATTTCCTGTGAGAAAGTAGTGATGCCTACTGCATCTCGTTGTTTTTGCAGCAAATATGCGAGCGCCGCAGCGGCCATGATGCTAAACGTGATTTTGCCATAGTTGTGGGCCGGATAGTACATAGACGAGGAATTGTCCAGGAGAATGTTGCACCGGAGGTTGGTCTCTTCCTCGTATCGTTTGGTAAAAAGCCTGTCGGTGCGGGCATACACTTTCCAGTCTACATTTCTGGTGCTCTCACCAGTGTTATAGAGTTTGTGCTCGGCAAATTCAACGGAAAAACCATGGTAGGGCGACTTGTGGAGCCCCGTGATGAACCCCTCTACCAGCTGCCTGGCCAGTAGATCAAAGCGAGATGTCTCCCGTATTTTTTCGAAGTCGATTTTCATTTCTAAATATGTTTAATTAAAAACGGAAAACCGTACGAATTTGTGGAAAAATCCGATTATTTCGCTAAATTGGTCATTATCAGCTTTTCTCATTATTGAATATTGCCAATAAATTAGAAGGATTTTTTATTGTTAAATTTGCAACGAACTGAATCAATGTTTTATATTTATCCGATTTTACAAAAGAATTTTTTATTCCGGCTTCGGAATGTTAATTGAAAAATAACCTAAATCTAAAGTATTGTGGAAGAGAATAAGGAAAACGGAAGAGAAGAAATCTTTTCGAAACGCGTAAGGGCAGGAAAGAGAACTTATTTTTTTGATGTTAAATCGACCCGGTCAAATGATTACTATTTGACAATTACAGAAAGTAAAAGAAGATTTAAGGATGAGGGTTATTTCTATGAGAAACACAAAATTTTCCTCTATAAAGAGGATTTCTTGAAATTCATGGAAGCTCTTCAAACCACGATCGATCATGTAAAAACGGATCTCCTTCCTGACGTAGATTTTACCCAGTTTGAGTCGTCAGAAGTAGATGGATCGGAAGATTTTGACGAAGAGCTTAAATGGGAGTAATACAGTAAAAGATTATGTTAAATAAAAGGCCTTCCCCAATTTATTAGGGAAGGCTTTGTTTTTATAAGGTAGTAGTAATAAATGGGCGAGTTGAAGTGATGAATAAGAAAGCCAAGATATTTGTAGCGCTGCTGTTGACTATAGGGCTCGTGAGTCTCCTCGTATTTCTGGCGTGGTATTTTTCAAATATTTTTGTGTATGTCATCATTTCCCTTGTCATCTCCACCATTTTAAAGCCGCTTACTAACTATATCGCAAATGCCCGGGTGTACAATTTCCGAATTCCCAGAGCCTTGGCTATTTTGATATCGTTTTCCGTGTTTGTTACCGTCCTGGGACTTCTGGTGGTGGTGTTTGTGCCCTTGATTTCAGAACAATTGCGCATATTTTCAGGACTGAATTTTGAAGAACTCGCCCAGAAGATTACGAGGCCACTGGGTCTTTTTGAAGAGATCCTGATTGAACACAATCTTACGAACGAAGACAAGGGATTCCTCATAGAAGGTGTTAGGGAAGGGTTTCTTTCCTTGATTAAGGGGCTCCGTTATGGCGATATTTTCACCGACGTTCTGTCCCTTACCGGCAGCCTGTTTATAGGTGTAATTGCTGTAGTGTTTATTTCCTTCTTTCTCCTTTACGAACAGGGAATGTTTAAGAAGTTTCTCATAGGCATTATCCCCAACCGGTATTTCGAAGTTTCCATAGCGGCAGTTTACAAGATTGAAAAGCTACTCTCCAACTACCTTTTGGGGCTCGTATTCCAGATGTTCAGCATTTTTACCATCGCGTTTATCGGGCTTTCTATCGTGGGGGTTAAGTATTCGGCCTCCATAGCCCTTTTTGCCGCCGTGATCAATATCATACCCTACCTGGGGCCTATCCTGGGAGCTCTCTTCGGCGTGCTGGTGACTATTTCTACCAACATACTCGCCGCTGTGCCCCAGGACATGACGCTGCTCTCCCTGAAAGTAATCGTCGTTTTCGTGATTGTGCAGGTTACGGACAACCTGTTCGTTCAGCCAATAATATTCTCCAAAAGTGTAAAAGCCCATCCATTGGAAATTTTTATTATTATATTTGCCGGAGCTACAATAGCGGGCATTCCCGGTATGATCGCAGCCATACCCGTTTACACGGTGGTAAGGGTATCGGTAAAAGAAATATACCGGGGGTATAAGAGTTATCGGATTTTCAAAATTTAAATTTTAGGATGGGCCTCAAATGTGGGATCGTTGGTTTGCCAAACGTGGGCAAATCCACTTTGTTTAATGCACTTTCGAGTGGAAAGGCGGAAGCCGCAAATTTTCCTTTTTGTACGATAGAACCCAATATAGGGGTAATAAGCGTGCCAGATGATAGACTGGATCAACTGGCTGCCATTGTAAAGCCCGAAAAAGTAGTACCTACTATCATAGAGTTCGTAGATATAGCCGGGCTGGTGAAGGGAGCAAGCAAGGGAGAGGGCTTAGGAAATAAATTTCTGGCAAATATCAGGGAAGTAGATGCAATAATCCATGTGGTACGATGTTTTGAAAATGAAAATATCGTTCATGTTGATGGCAAAATTAACCCGGTAAGTGACAAGGAAATTATTGACACCGAGCTACAATTAAAAGACCTGGATTCGATTGAGAAAAGGTTGGCGCGAACGGAAAAAATCGCCAAATCTGGTGATGCGAAAGCCAAAAAATTAGTCGAAATTTTGGGCAGGTATAAGTCGCATCTGGAAGAGGGAAAAAACCTGAGATCGCTGCAGGTAACGCCGGAAGACAAAGGGCACACACGAGACCTCTTCTTACTCACGGAAAAGCCGGTGATCTACCTGGCAAATGTAGATGAAGGCTCAATTGCTGAAGGAAATACTTATGTGCAGGCTTTAGAATCGGCTGTAAAAGAAGAAGACGCTCACGTCATAAAAGTTTGCGCAGCCATTGAGTCGCAGATAGCAGAGTTGGACAGTGAGGAGGAGCGAAGCATGTTTTTGGAAGAATACGGACTCAGCGAGTCAGGTCTCAACCGTTTGATCAGAGAGTCGTATAGTCTTTTGAATCTCATCACTTATTTCACTGCCGGGCCCAAGGAAGTAAGAGCCTGGACTATTGAAAGAGGATGGAAAGCACCCAAAGCGGCGGGTGTTATCCACACCGATTTTGAAAAGGGTTTTATAAAAGCAGAAGTTATTAAGTATGATGATTTTTTGAATTATAAGTCAGAGCTTGCCTGCAAAGAAGCAGGAAAAGTGGCAATAGAGGGGAAAGATTATGTGGTGCAAGACGCTGACATCATGCATTTTAGATTTAATGTGTGAGCGGCATGAATATTATTCTCGTAAGAATTATTGTAAAAAAAATTAATAAATATTAATTTTTAGATTCTTTAATAACATTCTTCTATATTTCAGTGTTTTTTAGGTGTAGGAGTGTGCAAATAGACTGAGTTTTTGAGACGTCTTTATACAGAAATGAATCCATATATATACAGAGTTTAAGTCCGGTTAATTTTTTTTAACTAAATAATAGTAGCATTGAGAGTAAGAGTAATATTTATTTTGAAAAACAAGGGTGCTTTTGTCCCTTTTCACCATCAGTACCTATTAGCCCAGCAGATCAAAGGGCTAATCTTGAATGGTCAGAATGATTCTTTCAGGAATTATAATTACTATAACTTTTCGGGGTTGAAAGGCCAAACGAAAGTGAGTCGCAATGGACTTCACTTTTTTTCGAACAAGGTGACCCTGGTCTTCTCCAGCCCTAATGAAAAGTTTATCGATTACGTTATTAATGAAATGTTTGCGCTACCGCAACTGGAGGTAGGAAATCTCATCTTAATACCTGAGTCGGTAGAGGTGGAAAACCTCCCGGATCTGGCGAAGGTGGAGAAGT
>CAYUJK010000040.1:11673-15338 GCA_964444895.1 uncultured Roseivirgaceae bacterium | reverse complement strand
TCCCCCGTTAAAACGAAGCGATCAGTGCCTGCTCAATGTCGGCGATGATGTCATCCACGTGTTCCAACCCTACGGAAATCCGGATGAGGCCGTCGGTAATGCCTACGGCTTTGCGGTCATCAGCACTCAGCTTGGAGTGCGTGGTAGAAGCCGGGTGGGTAGCAATAGACCGGGTATCACCGAGGTTAGCCGAGAGCGAAATCATCTTGAGGCTGTCCATGAACTTCCTTCCGCGCTCTATACCGCCGCCTATTTCAAAGGTCACAAGCCCGCCACCGAGGCGCATCTGTTTCAGCGCCAGCTCATACCGGCGGTACGATTTCAGAAAAGGATATTTCACCCAGTTGATGTAGTTGTTGCCTTCCAGGTACTTGGCCAGCTCCAGTGCATTATGGCAGTGCTTTTCCATGCGCACGGCGAGGGTTTCCAGGCTTTTGGAGAGTATCCAGCCATGAAATGGCGACATTGATGGCCCCGTGTGCCGCGCAAAAAAACGTACCTGCTCTATCAGTTCTTTTTTTCCCACTATGGCCCCGCCGATCACGCGGCCCTGCCCATCGATAAACTTGGTAGCGCTGTGCGTTACCAGGTGCGCGCCGTACTTGGCAGGCGTTTGCACGTAGGGCGTGGCAAAGCAGTTGTCCACATTCAGGATGAGGTTGTGGCTTTTGGCCAGCTCGCCCAGAAACTCCAGGTCGATAATATCGAGTCCCGGATTGGAAGGCGTCTCTACGAAAATCATTCTCGTATTCGGCTTTATTTCTTTCTCCCAGTCCTGGGGTTTATTGATATCTACGTAGGTGTAATCAATGCCCCACTTAGGAAATATCTGTGTGGTAATCTGGTGCGTAGAGCCAAAGATAGACCGCGAAATGAGCAGGTGGTCGCCCTGACTCAGAAATGCTGCCATACTCACAAACATGGCTGACATGCCCGAGGCCGTAGCCATACCATCCTCGCAACCCTCCATCATGCACAGCTTCTTGATGAATTCGTCATTGTTGGGATTAGCATAGCGGGAATAGATATTGCCCGCCTGCTCTTCCGCAAAAAGCGCCCGGGCCTGCTCAGAATCGTCAAATACAAAGCTTGAAGTGGCGTAAATGGGCACGGAGTGCTCACGTTGGTCTGAGTGGGGCACCTGCGTGCGAATGGCCAGGGTTTCGAAGTGCTGTTTATTGTCCATGTATGTAGTGCTTCTGCGTATCAGTGGTTAATAATTTCGTAGGAAGTAGTGATCTTGGCAGTCTTTTCCAAAATTCGTGAAACCGAGCAGTATTTTTCTGCCGACAGGCTTATGGCCCGCTTCACTTTCTCTTCAGAGAGATCGCCGAATAGCTTGAAGTGTACGTGAATATCGGTAAAAAGTGCGGGCACTTTGTCTTTTTCGCGCTCGGCCTCCACCGTAATTTGAATGTCTTTCAACGGCTGCTTTTGCTTTTTCAAAATGGAGATAACATCGATGGTGCTGCAACCGCCTAACGCCGTCAATACCATTTGCATAGGCCGCATGCCTTTGTTACTGCCGCCAATATCGGGCGATCCGTCGGTATAGGTTTTAACCCCTTGTTCGTTAGTCGCTTCCAGGTGATAGAAGTCATCCAACCGTTTCAGTTCAATTTTCATTAAGCGCGATATTCCCGGTATTCCGAAACCAATTTTTAAAATAAAGAAACACCAAAATTAGTACAGATCGGACAAAATGAAAATAAAGTATAATAAAGGCTGCAAAAATATGCCAGGGTTTTAACAGCGGCAGGTATTCCATCACTTTTTCGGCCATGGTATTTCCTTTAAAGATAAGGATAAACACACCGCTGACGATGGTCAGCAAGAGTACAGGCGCCACCAGTCGCACGTAGTGAATCAATTGAATGCCTGCGTTTTGCCGGGCTTCAATATCACGAAGAACAAAACGGTTGAAGTCTTTACCTAACGCTATCTCCGGTTTTACATTTCCAAAGGCATTCTTCAGAAATTGATCTTCTCTCTCTTCCATATCAAAGCCATTCATTTTTATTCAATTTCATCTTCTTTTCCATGAAATGCAGCAGGCATTTCCGAGCCCTGAAAAGCCTGGTTTTTACATTCGTCTTGCTAAGGCCAGTAATCTCAGCGATTTCTTCCACCGAATGATCGTGGTAATAAAACATCACCACAATGGCCCGGTTTTCGTCGTCGAGTTCGTCCATGCATCGCTCCAGTAGAGCGGCCCTCGCTTGCTCATCAATTTCCTGGTAGCTCTTTTCCACAAACCCGAAATCGTACGCTTCTATGTTTTCTACGTTTCGGTGCTTACGCCCTTTTCGGATTCTCGATATGCATTCGTTATACGTAATCCGGAATATCCAGGTCGAAAGTTTACTTTCCCCTTTAAATTTTCCCAACTTATGATATACTTTCACGAAGACATCCTGGGCTACCTCCTCCGCCTCTTCGCGTACCGACAATATTTTTAAAGACAGGTAAAACACCTGCGCTTTGTATTTATTGATAAGGTGATTGAAGGCGTACATATTCCCCTTCAACACGCTTTTGATCAACTCGCTGTCAGATTGTGGTTGCATGGTTATTCTTTGACGCTACTTTAGAAACAGTGGTTGCATAAAAATAATTTGTAACCGCCAGGAAATGGTGTGCGTCCAATCGGTGAATTAAATAAAAAAATGAACACCAGAAAACTCATATCCATCATCAAAAAGATCAACCTGGAGCTGCTGATCTGGTGTGGCGCGCTGGTGTATTTGTTTGTTTCCCATGGAAATGAAAGCCTGCAGTTCACCGTATGCCCGCTGAAACTGGCGGGGTTTGAACACTGTCCCGGATGTGGCTTGGGAGCTTCTGTATCCCATCTTATGCACGGACACTGGCAGGAGTCGCTGCTGGCACACCCACTGGGGGCTTTTGCCCTCGCAGTCATCGTATTTAGAATTTTCACTTTAATAAAAAATAATTATGGCTCAAGTATTAAAATATTTACCGGAGATCAGCGGAGAAGAACTACGGTATATAGCAGAAATCATGAAGGAAATGTCGGATGAAGAAGCCGCACTTTTTGCCTCTATCTACCGCGCGCGCCGACGCGAAAACACCCTGGTGCTTGTGTGTGCATTGGGCGGATTCTTCCTGCTGCCGGGTCTGCAACGATTTATTCTGAACCAGGTAGGAATGGGATTGCTCTACCTCTTTACCATAGGTCTTTGCTTTATTGGTTCCATTGTAGATATCGTGAACTATCAAAAACTAGCCTTCGAATACAACAGCAAAGTAGCGCAGGAAGTATTGATAATTATGAACAATGGTGTGGACGCAAAGTGATTTGCGTATTACCTTTGGGGTAAAAACAATACCATGAAGGAAATAACCGTAAAGGAACTCAAAGAAAAACTAGATCAAAAAGCAGACATTCAGCTGATCGACGTGCGGGAGTTTAACGAAAGGGAATTTGCCAATATTGGCGGCGAGCACATCCCCCTGGGCACTATCCCTCAAAATGTAGATAAGCTCAGCAAGGAGAAAGAGGTAGTGATCTATTGCCGCAGCGGCAGTCGCAGCGGCCAGGTGGTTCGGTACCTGGAGACGAACTACGGCTTTCAAAATGTGTACAACCTTAAGGGCGGCATACTGGCATGGTCTGACGAGGTGGACAGCTCAGTGAAGAAGTA
>CAYUJK010000040.1:10091-11573 GCA_964444895.1 uncultured Roseivirgaceae bacterium | reverse complement strand
CTAATTCAGCTATTCTCCTTTCAGCAATTGACCGGAAAGCCTCATCAGCTCTATCTCAGCGAGCTTGGCAGCAAGCCGGGCATCTAAGAGCCGTGTTTTGGCATCTACGGCATTGCGCTGTGCCTCGCGGAGCTCCAGCGGCGTACTGGCGCCTAATTCGTATCTATCGAGTGCAATCTGCTCGTTTTCGATAGCTACTTCTACATTTTCCTCTTCCAGTTCTGTCAGGTTCAGGCTGTTTACGTAGCTTATGTAGGTTTTTTCCAGCTCTGCCAACAATTGCTGCCGGATGTCTTCCGTTTCCATCTCGCTCATTTCCCGCTGTATCCGGGCATTTTGTATTTCCCTGCTGGTATTGAAGCCGTTAAAAATGCGCCAGTTCGCCGTGAACCCATACGTCAATCCGTCCGAAACCAAAGACCGCAACTGCCCCGCTTCATTGTTCTGGGTATTGTACCCATAAGACACCCCTACACTAAGCGACGGCGCCCGGTCACCCAGTTTTTCTTTGTATTCCAAAAATGCCACATTCTGGTTCCTGAACGACAGCAATATTTGTGGGTTTGAAGAGAGGATTTTCTCTTCCATATCTTCGTAAATGATTCCTGAATTCAGGGGGATTTCATCCACCACGTCAAATTTCGTATTCACTGCCTGCCCCAGCAGGTAGTTGAGGTCTACGATGGCATTGCTCAGTATTTCTTCCTGTAGCATGAGGTTCGACTTATCGGCATTCAGGTCTACCTGGGCGGCCAGAAAGTCCATTTTTGAGCCTTGTCCTACTTCATACCTCGATTTGGCCAGGTTCACCCGGCTTTCGGATATATCGAGGGTCTGCTTCAGCACATCGCGCTTGGCCTGCTCCAGTACGATCTGGAAATAGGCATTGCTGATGGCCGCTACTGTATTTTCTATCGCTATCCGTGTGTTTAACTCTCCGGCCTTTTCCATCTCGGACAGTCGCTCCTTTGCCATAAACATTTTCAACCCATCAAAAATAGTCCAGTTGAGGGCTGCTGAAGAGTTAAACTGGTTGGATTTGGCAGAACTTCTCCTAAGCGTATAAGTACTGTCTGGACCTGCTGGAAGCTCTATTTCCACATTTTGCAGTTGAAAAGCCTTCTGGGCATTCAGGTCTACCGTAGGCAGCATTCCGGCATTGCCGATGGTATTTTCATTTCTCGATATCTCCAGGTTTTTTTCTGCCAGGCGTATGGAGTAGTTTTTTTCCAGGCCCACACCTACCGCTTCTTCCAGCGTGACTACTTGCTGGGCCGAAGCCGAAAAAAAAGTCAGGAACAATATGATCAAATATAAGGTAGCTCGCATCTCTCTCTGTTAAAATCTTGCCATTCTCTTTTCCTCTCCACTCAAATACGAATAGATGGCGGGAATCACATACAGCGTAAGCACCGTAGCAAAGATCAATCCGCCTATTACGGTGAGTCCCATAGATACCCGGCTTTCTGCACCGGCGCCCAA
>CAYUJK010000040.1:8093-9991 GCA_964444895.1 uncultured Roseivirgaceae bacterium | reverse complement strand
GCCAGGTAAATCAATACCAATGCGAAAATAAAAGCAAACAATAGGCTCGATCCGCTTTCCTTAAACTCGCTCGAAGTACCTGCCAGTGCAGTCGAGTAAGTGTCGTCCAGCACTTCCGCGGCTATCTTTTCCATTGCTTCTATCCCATGCCCAATGGTGTACCCTTGTGACAAACTCGCCGAAACGGTGGCGGATACAAACCTGTTGTACCGGAAAAGCTGCGGCGGGTTGCTTTGCTCTTGCATCGTCACCAGGTTATCCATTTGAATCAGGTCTCCGGCGTTGTTTCTCACATATATAGCCTGGAGATCAGAAGGATTGCTGCGGTTTTCGCGCGATACTTGCCCAATGATCTGGTATTGCTTTCCGTTCATAATGAAATAGCCGAACCGCTGCCCACTGAATGCCAGTTGGAGTGTTTGCGCGATGTCAAACACCGAAACGCCCATGGCCCGGGCCTTTTCGCGATCGATATCTACCTTGATCTCAGGCTTGTTGAATTTCAAATCGAGGTCTACAAAATCGAATACTGCTTCCCTTTTTGCCTTATCCATAAATTCGGGCAAGATTTCCTTCAGCTTGTCGAGATTAGACGCCTGAATTACAAATTGTACTGGCAGTCCACCGCGAGCGCCCCCGCTACCTATGGTTTCTGGCTGCAACACAAAAGCCCGCGCTTTGGTGTTTTGCACAATCTTGGGTGTAAGCGCCTGTACTACTTCCTGTTGAGAGCGGTTGCGTTCAGATTTATATTTCAAATTGACGAACATGAACGCATTATTTACGGCACTGGTAGCACCAAACCCCGGCGAGGTCACCGAGGTTATCCCTTCCATTTCCGGCACCTCTTCCATGGTAAGGGCTACTATGTCCTTCACATATTCGTCCATGTATTCAAAAGTAGCTCCCTCCGGCCCGGTGGTGACAATCCTGAAAAAGTTTCTGTCCTCCATAGGAGCAAGCTCCGAGGGCAAACTCTTGAAGATAAAAAAGGTCCCCGCGGCGGCTACGATCATGATAATGATAGCCACCCATCTCACCTCCATGAATGCTTCGAGCGATTGATTGTAGCGCCGGTTCAGCCAAATGAAAAAGGGTTCCGTCTTTTCATAAATCCAGGGCTTTTTGTGGCGGGTTCTTAGCAAGCGCGACGAAAGCATGGGTGTCATGGTGAGGGCCACAAAAGAAGATATCACTACTGCTGCAGACAGGGTAACACCAAATTCCCGAAACAATCTACCTGTGAGGCCCTGCAGGAATATGAGCGGCATAAACACTGCCACCAGCGCAATGGTAGTGGAAATCACGGCAAAGAATATTTCCTGGGTTCCCTTTTTCCCTGCTTCGTGAGGTTCTTCCCCTTTTTCTATTCTCTTATAAATATTCTCCAATACCACGATCGTATCGTCAACCACCAGCCCTATGGCCAGCACGATACCGAGAAGTGTGAGCACGTTGATGGTAAAGCCCAGCAGGTACATAAAGAAAAAAGACCCAATAAGCGAAATGGGAATGGTAACGATGGGAATGACGGTAGTACGCCAGTCGCGCAGAAACAGGAAAATAATGATCACTACGAGGAAAAAAGCAGTGACAATGGTCTCCTGCACCTCCACTATCGATTCCTTGATGTAGCGCGTACTGTCGAAAACGAGCGTGGCTGTTACATCTTCAGGAAGGTCCTGCTTAATCGCCTCAAATCGCTTATAAAACTCATCGGCGATTTCAATGTGATTTGAGCCGGGCTGGGCCACAATCACCGCCATCACCATAGGCTTGCCGTCTCTTCTCAGCGACGAACGCAGGTTCTCGGGTGAGAGCTCCGCATATCCCACATCTCTAAAACGCACCACATTTGTTGCTTCTTCTTTAATGATCAGGCTATTGAAATCCTCCGG
>CAYUJK010000040.1:5562-7993 GCA_964444895.1 uncultured Roseivirgaceae bacterium | reverse complement strand
TCCAGGTCAAACTCCACGGTGATTGTACTGCGGCCATCGCGACTCACCGATGTGAGCGATTTGATACCCGCGATACCGTTTATCGATTCTTCCAGCGGTTCAGTGATCCGTGATTCGATTATATCGGCACTGGCGCCTACATAACTCGTAGCTACGGTGATGATAGGCGGATCAACACTAGGGTACTCTCTCACACCCAGGAAGTTGAGTCCCACTACACCAAAAATGACGATGACCAGCGACATTACAACCGCCAACACCGGCCTGTCTATACTTACTGAAGCTAAACTCATGCTAATTCAAAGTTGTGATAGAAACATCCATGCCATTGGTCAACTGCAAAATGCCCGAAGTAATGAGCGTATCTTGCGCTGCCAGGCCTCGTACGATCTCGACTTCTCTTTCGGTACGAATACCCACCTTTACTTCTACCGAGGCCGCCTTGCCGCCGCGATACAGGAATACCTTGTGTCCGCCAAGCTCAGGAATGACGGCTTCCGTAGGCGCCATGATGGCATTATCATAGCTTTCGAATATCAACTCTATTCTCACAAATTGACCGGGGATGATGGAGTGGTCTTTGTTGTCACACACGGCCCTTAGTCGCAGGGTGCGCGTAGCCGGATCAATCTGGGGCTCTATGGCATAAATATCTGCCAGCCTATAGTCATTCATCGACTCCGTAATAAACCTAACCTTATCACTCACCTGTACCTTGCTGCTGTACCTGCCGGGAATAGAAAACTCAATTTTAATGGGGTCTATGTTATAAAGTGAGGCAATGCGGTTGCCTGGAGTTATGTAGCTTCCCTCGCTCACATATCGCAGCCCGACAACGCCACTGAATGGCGCCCGTATCTTGGTTTTTGCCAGCTGCGCTGTCACGAGCTTCACGTCTGCTTCTGATGTGTTGAGTTCCGTCAGCGCCAGGTCATACTCTTCCTGGCTGATAGCCTCCCTGTCGAGCAATTTTCGCTGCCTGAACTCCCGCTCTTCAAACAGTTTTTTCTGGTATTTCAATCGCTCCAACTGTGCCGAGAGTTCGTCATCTTCTATGCTCAGCAAAACGTCCCCCTTGTTCACGCGGCTTCCCTCCTTGAAATAAATCCCCGTAACTTTTCCCGCAATTTCGCTGGTCAATTCCACTGATTCGTTGGCAACCACAGAGCCTGTTACGGTTATTTTATCTTCTACAGCCTTTGGCATGATCGCCACCGCCGATACGGGCAGCACACTGCTGTCCGTCGCAGATGAACTGGCAGCCGACGGCTTTTCTTCATTCATCTTGCTTTGCGGAACGAAGTATGGATAAGAAAAATAAAAGCCCAACCCCACTATCACTAACAGTGAAACCCAAACAATAATTTTTTTCATTTGTGTATATAATATGAAGAAATGATCAATCCCCTGAACCCGTGGCAACAAAAGTAGGCCACCACAGGGCGCCATAAGGCATTTTTTTTGGCTTTTTCGTTGTGCGCAAGTTAGTAAAGACGCGCAAATCTATAAAAGACTACGCTATTTCGAAACCCGGCAATTGTTGAATGTTTTAGATGGTGGTTAACGCGTTTTAATGGCGAATTGTTTTGGGCGGGTGGGATGGCATACCGACGGCTTTCAACAGCTCGAAACTGGCAAGTGCAGCTCATGACCCCATGGCAGCCTGTCAACATTCAACCATGATACCTCACAGCATTGTCTTCGAAACAACGCCGACAAGTGTTGAGAGAGACGATTCCGAAGACAATTTGGTAAATTTACTGTATTATTGATCCACTGTTTTACCGCTATAACACTTCAAAAAGATGTTGTACAAGATAACACGAACCTGGCTCACCGCTGTCCTTTTTTTAGGGCTTTTATCGCCTACCTTTTCCCAAAATGCAGTCCGGGATACGAGCTACACGGTCAAAAATACAGCGCAGAAGTTGAAGAAGGACTACCCCTTTATCGAGCCTGTACTGGTAAGCCCTGCCGCGAAAGTAAAAAGAGAAGTAGTCTACTACGCACAATATGGGAATCGCAGCTTGCAGATGGAAGTATTTATACCGCAGAAAAAACAAAGTAGGGCCATCCCGGGCGTTTTGCTGATACATGGGGGTGGCTGGCGCTCCGGTAGTCCGGAGTTGATGCTGCCCTTAGCTTTGGCGCTGGCAGATTCAGGATACGTAACCGCCATTATTGAATACCGGCTATCACCAGAAGCCCATTATCCGGCTGCCGTAGTTGACGCCAAAAAAGCCGTTCAATTCCTGAAGGCCCACGCCACACTATACCACCTCGACACCACAAAAATAGCCGCTTTGGGCTGCTCGGCAGGAGCGCAGTTGGCCTCGCTCCTGGGCGCTACTAACGGCACCTCTCTATTCCTGGAAACCACATCCCCTTCACCCGACGTGCAAGCTGTGATCAATATTGACGGACTCATGGC